>JAKAEG010000311.1 GCA_021819985.1 Nitrospirota bacterium
ACCTTATAAGCGCCAAGCCCACTAATATAGTCACCTGCCAGGAGGACTGCCCCTTAACCGACGCGGTCACGAAGATGGACGGACAGAACGTAGGCTCCATACTGGTTTTCAACAATGAAAAGAAACTGACCGGCATATTCACGGAAAGAGACATCATGCACTGCTTCGCGAAGAACGTCCAGATCAATCAGAAATCGATAAAAGAGGTGATGTCGCCCAACCCCGTGACGCTCGATGCGGCCACGGACATCAGCGTTGCCGTAAGCCTCATGTCCGAAAGAAAGATAAGGCATCTGCCGGTCATGGAAGACGAAAAACTGGTAGGCATAGTGTCATACAGGGACCTTGTCTCCTTTATGCTGCCTGAGATCATCTTCATGGCCGAAGATATCTACTAGGGGTAAATTTTCATGGATGAGAAAAAGGAACTGAAGGTAACAGACCTAAAGGTCGAAGATATAAAAACCTCGGCGCAGGCCAAAGGGTGCCAGGTCCAGAAGGCCCTTTATTATATTTCCGGCTTTCTCGATGGGCCCATGTGCGGCAGGTGCTTCCCTTGCGCTCTGGGCAGCTTTGAGGCCAAAAGGAGACTGGAGAACCTGGCTGAGGGACGAGGCAGCGAAGCGGACATTGACGCTTTAAGGAGAATAACCGGCCACATGCTTGAGGCCTCCATGTGCAAAAAAGGCAAGGACACGGCGCGTTTCATTATCGATTGGATGGAGACGGACGCGTACCGCGCGCATGTGGAGGGCAGGTGCCCTGAAAAGGAATGTATCGCGCTTACCCGGTACGTTGTCATCCCCGATAAATGCACCAACTGTAATGCCTGCAAAGAGGCCTGCAAACATGGCGCAATATTCGGGGAGAAAAGAAAAGCTTACCTGACGGGTTATCTGCCTTTCGAGATAAGGCAGAAGAGGTGCGTAAAATGCGGCGACTGCCTGCGCGCCTGCCCTGAAGGCGCAATAGAGATAGTGGACATAGCCGTTTCAGAAACGGCCAAGGTCTGAGATATACGAAATCAAAAATAGAAACAGAATTTTTATCGATCAGGAGGAAGTAGATCCCTTATGGCAGAAAATGAAACAGTAAAAATAAAAAATATAAAGATCAAGGTGAACGGCAAGGAGACCAAGGCCCCTGAGGGCATAAACCTGATAGACGCCGCGGAGCTTGCCGGGGTCCATATACCCAATCTCTGCTATCTGAAGGGGTTGAAGGGAATTGGCGCGTGCAGGCTTTGCCTTGTGGAGGTGGAGGGCATGAAGGCCCCGCTGACCGCCTGCACCACAAAGGCCAAGGATGGGATGTCCATCATAACCGGCAGCGAGAAAATAGACGAGGTCAGGAAATTCGTCATAGACCTTATCCTCTCCATGCACCCGCTGGACTGCATGACCTGCACCAAGGCGGGGGTATGCAACCTGCAGCAATACGCTTACGACATGGGGATAAAAGAGTCCTCCTTTACGAGAAAGAAAAACGGCTATCCGACGGATGAGGCAAACCCGTTCATAAAGCGCGACCCCGAATACTGCGTGCTTTGCGGCAGGTGCGTGAGGGTCTGCAAAAGCCAGGGCACAAACGTCCTTGAGTTCATGGGCAGAGGCGTCGGCTCGAAGGTCATGACCGCGGACGACAAGCCGCTTCAGGAATCCGGATGCACCTTCTGCGGAAGCTGCGTTGATGTGTGCCCCGTAAACTCCCTGCTTGAAGCAGACAGATGGCGTAAGGGAAGGGAGTGGGACTATGAGGCGGTAAAGTCCACATGCATGCTCTGCGGCAACGGCTGCGAGATAAATGTCAGCACAAAAGACGGCAGGGTAATGAAGGTAAATGCGGCAGCGGTGGAAGGCTCCGCTGGCAGATATATCTGCGCCTATGGACGGTTCGGTTTCGATTGCATAGAGGCCGGCTTCAGGGCAACCGCCCCGATGAAGCGCGTGGGCGGCGAGCTTAAGGAGACCACCTGGGAGGACGCCATCCAGACTGTCGCGGAAAAGCTTAAGGCCGCGGGCAAGGACGCAGGCATCATTACAACAGCGGGTATGCTCAACGAGGACGCCCTGACACTTAAAAAAATGGCAGTGGCGGCAAACATTATAAATGTTGATTCGACGGCAAGCCTTTACTCAAATGCGGCAACGCTTGGGTCCGGCGGCGCAGACTTAGAGTCCGCCGACCTCTTCGTGGTTATTGACCTTTACCCTGACCAGCATAAGAGGGTGCTGCCGGGCATCGACGCGCTTATAAGAAAAAGGATCGGGGCCGGAGCGAAGCTGATCGTGATAAACGGGTCCGGATCGTCCCTTTCAGAGGCAGCCACCGTAAACATGACCGGCGATGAGGCCGGTTCGCTTAAATCGCTCGTTAAAGCCGTTATAGAAAAAGGGCTTAACGGAAACAAGGAACTCGCGCATGCGGTCTCCGGCGCGGCCCAAAGCGAGGAGGCCGGGCAGGCGGCGGCCCTGTTTGCCGGAGCAGAAAATCCCGTTGTGCTCACCTCTCCGGCAATGTATAACGCAGCATCGAACCTTGGTCTGCTTAAAGGCTCCGTCGTTTCGGTGCCGCTTGAAAGCAACGCGAAGGGTTTTGCCGCGATGGGCATTCCGGCGGGAGGGAAATCTTATTCGGAGATGCTCTCAGGCGGCATGAAGGTTCTTTATGTTGTGGGAGAGGTTCCGCTAAATACCCGCCCTGAAACGGATTTTCTCGTTGTCCAGGGCTCCCACATGACCGAACTGGCCAAACAGGCGGATGTGGTGCTTCCCGCGGCGGCATACCTTGAATCTGACGGGACGATCATGGATTATCTTGGCAGGACCAGGGATATCTGCAAGGCCGTCGAGCCCGCAGGCGAAGCGAAACCCCACAGGACTATATTTGCCCAGGTCGCAAAGGCTATGGGCGCTGAAATAAAAGAGGCCATTGCAAGCGAAACCGCCGAAAAGCTCGCGGCAACACTGAAACCGGCCAGTCAGTTCAGGCCTTTTGAGCGTGAAAGCGGGTTCAATGTGGCCCCCCAGGAAATGATGGAGTCCCTGAACGCGTCTATAATAAACGGTTCCAGGCTCCTTTGGCTCAAAGAGGCCAAAGTACAGGCATAGGACCAGGCCCATCCACCCCGCTCGTAAGAGCGGGGTGGAATAAAACTTCAAACAAATCAAATACTTCTTCAAGTATTTTTCTTTAGGCTCGTCCGGGATTAAAAAAATTGATTTTAAAAGAACAGCTTTTGTAATATAGATGCTAGCTGTAAAATAGTATCCAATATTCCTATTGAGAATAGAAGGAGGTCTGGATGTCCAAGATAATCGCCACAGCGGCGATAAGAGGAGCTAACCGGTTATACCTGGAAGCCAGTGAGGTGCTTGAAAAAGCAATAGCCGAAAAAGGTGAGGGATACCGGTTCGAGTTCATCGACACCGCTTACTATCTGCCAATGATATATGCGATGACAGGGTTTCCCGTAAAGACGCTTGGTGATATGCGGACGGCCCTTGGATTTGCAAAGAAACTCCTTCATGAAGAGCCCGCTTCGGTTATCTGGAAGCCCTATCTGGGCGAGGCGCTGGATTCGGGCATGGCCACCCTGTTTGCCGAAGAGATATGGCTTGCGGCAAGGACCGTGCTTGGACTGGAACCGGCCACGGACCCGGAGACGGGATATGTC
>JAKAEG010000312.1 GCA_021819985.1 Nitrospirota bacterium
CGGTATATTTGGAGAAGTTGCCTCCTGTGAAGAAGAAGTCGCTGGTTGCCCTGGCGACTGCCTGATCGGCCGGCTTCCCTATATAGAAGCCGGCGACAAGATGACACGGCAAATTATTGGCGATTGCGTAGGGCAGTACCGTTAATGAGGGTCTGACATATGAAATTCCGAAACTGCCAAGTGTAAACGACTGCGCGGGGTCGATGGAATAAACCAGGGTGGGACTGACTCGGCCACGCAGGGCGCCGGGCAAAACATTGGGAAGGTCCAACGCGCGCCACTGCCCCGCACCCACATAGTTACCGTCATCAAACGTGCTCGCCGGGTGCGCCTCTGCGTGCCGGATCAGGTAAACCGTCTCGTTGATGTTGGTTCCCGGTGGAACAACTACGCCGTTAATCCCTCCGGTCCGAGAGTAGCTGAAATGGGCCTGCTGCGTGCATGAAGCGCCGGGTACCGGCGAGGGCAGCACAGGATAGGCGGCAGACGGGGTGAGCTTGCTGTCGTAGGTAAGCAGGCTGGCGACTCCCGACGGCGTGATGGTAAGCACATAGATATAGTTCGGTCCCTTGTAGGCCGTGGGGAGATTCAAATCATAGCCCTTGATCCTGTTGATATTTGCCAGCAGGGCGCTGGCAGTCTCCCAGGGCGTTGAGAAGACATAAAAGCCCGGAATGTTTGCATCGATGATGCGTGTCACCAGGGCGACGTTGTTGCCGCCGGCGTCGTTGAAAACCAGCCCCTGGCAGTCAGCGGGATATGAACCCGGCATGACAACTCCGCCGGGTACATCCGCCGGCCCCCCGTACGAGGCCGCAAGCGGATAGCTGTTGGCGGTCGTGCCTAAAAGAGTGATTTGATTAAGAAGGGCGAACTGCTGAATGAACTCGATTGCCGCCATATCAGGGTAATTGTTTACGGTCTGCAGGTGGGTCATCGGTTCGAGCACCGAAATGCGGGTTACATTCCTTGTCCCCAATACTTGCTGTCTCAGGTATGCGCCCATGAGGAGCGAGCGCTGTAAACCCTGATCGTCCAGGTTCGCCGTGACTGGATTGATGTCACCGAGCGGGTCGTTAGCCAAATCCGGGGTCACCACGAAGATCAGATTGATGTTGCCGGTGCTCAGCGGTGCGGGGGTTGGGGAAGAGCCTCCGGCACATCCTGCTATAGAGAAGACCAGCAGGCCCGATAGAAAGACTGACCAGAAGTTTTCCGATGCACAATACCGTTTCATAAAGCCTCCTCTCCCGCATGCCGCAAGAGTAAGACCGGCCAAAAGCGCCAATAAGCAGCGGATTCTCTTTAAGCTCCTTTCCCAGGGCGGTGCCGTCATCCAAAATTGTTGTCTTACTGTCAGGAGTCATGCTTAGCGAGCCGGACAAGCCTGATAACGCCATCGCAGCAAAGAATGCGGTGACTGCGCAACATTATGAAAACCGGCAAAAGCGTTTTGGAGGATAAAACATGAGAAAGAACTTTGCATGGGTTTGTTTGCCTACATTGAATCGTGCTTATCAATAGGAGTTCATGCAATTGATTAAGCCTTGTTTGTCCATATGGCCTATCCCGCACCAGTAAACCGGCCAGGTCTTATCGGTAATAGGAAGGCTCTCGGGGCCTACGGGAACGAAATTATAATGTCCTGAGAAATAACTTCTTCTGTAAAGCTGCCGCTTCGCATTGTCCGTGGCAAGCTCCGGATAAAGTTGCGACAAGGCATCACTCAGAAAACCCTTCATGTGATATGCCGTCGAAAAGGTGTAATAGCGGCTAAACTGTCCCGGTGATGTGGCGAGGTCATAGTTCAGCGAAATGTAGTCGGTGGACCTTAACGTCTCGCTGAAAAACGTAAAGACCTTGAAAGCGGGGTTATTGCCGAAATATGGAGTTATCCCGGGCGTTGTATCAGCCAGATTATTGGGCGACATGATGCGGTATTCGTCCATATGCGTATGCGCAGTAAACGTCTGAGTTATGAGGCCCGGATACTTGGAAAGTATTTGCAGAAACCTTTCCTGATAGGCCTGATTCCACATCATCGTGGCGTTTGTTATGTGGATGCCGGCATCAATGGACTTGGCTGTTGTAACTATATCCGCGCCCGGAGGCACATGCATCAAAAGCCACACCTTCTTGCCTGCGGCCCGGGCCGAAGCAAGTATCGAATCAAGCCACACGAGTTCATCGGCCACCGCGCCCGAAGTAGTGTCTCCGAAAAAAGGGGAAAATTCGAAGTCATTGAGTCCTATCACCATCACGTTTAAGCCGGCCGGCTCGGCGGAATAATATCCTCCGCTCGTGAATGTTTCAAGAAATGTCTGATGATTTACGGAGCCGTTTAAAAACTGGCTGTAGTACAGTTCAGCATTCCTGGAAAGAAAACTGCTGTCCGGTCCGAGGCCCGTGTATGAATCGGCATTTCCAACGGTGAACATGACGGGAACGTTTCCGGCATACGATCTCACCTGCTCCATGAAAAAGGCAACCGTCTTGTCGGTAAATGCCTTCATGGCTGCCACATCTGCAGGGGTTGGGTTTTTGGCGTTTTGAGGGTCGTAAAGTCCGAAGAACGTCTGCGGAAGATAATGTCCCAGAATATCGCCGGTAAAAATAATGAGCTGGCTGGCTCCCTGATTCTGCCTTATGCTTGAGAGAGCAAGCACAAGAAGAGGGTAGTTGGTATCGCTCCCCCATGCTGAAGGCCCAGTTATGCGCGATGTCCGGAAAATATCCGCCCAATGGGTGGCGTCGGCTGCCATAAGCGCCTGAAAAAGAGAGGGGTCATAAAAAGGATTGAAATGAACATCCGAGAAAACAACTACAGTGAAGGTCCTATTGGCGGAACCGGTTCTACTATCTCCGCATGATGCCAGATACATAAGTAGCATCAGGGCCGAAATCAAACCGAAAAGTCCAACACTCCTGCAACGTGTGTCCATAACTATCTCCTGCATTGTTGTTGCGTGCTGAACATATTGTGCAGTTGTTCTTGAAATGACGAGCTTTTGTCCCTATGGTTGGAATATTACCAGATTTTATTGCAATTACAAGTTGCATCGAAATCGGGAGAAATTGCGGGAAATAACGTATTTGTATACGCCCTATTAATGACTACTATTTTTTCAAAAATCACGGAAGGAGCTAAGTTTCAACGCGAAGTCCTCGCGCAAAAGGACGTCAGCATTCGGGGTTCTCGGATATTTTTTGAATTTTTTCTTAAAAAATTTTGGCAATTATCTGGATTAAACGAATAATTACTCTGTAATAGCCAAGAGGATGCTCTCGATCTTGATGGAATTAAGCGACCAACTAAATTTCTCCTTTAGGACGGAGCCGGAAAGCCGCGATATCATATGTCCCTGTAGAATTTCTCCAGGTCCTTCTCTTCTATCTTCAGCTCCATGGCAAGCTGTCTTGGCGAGGCCTTCGTCTCCCTGATGACCTCTCTCAGGTAATCGGCGTATGGTGTGGCGGAGCCCCAGCAGTTGTTGAAATGCTCCCTCAGGACCGAATTGAGCCCCTCGGATATTATCTTGTAGCCCTTCTTGGTCGCCTCTTTTTCGCCTGCGCCCTCCGGTATGCCTATGACGGTCACCCGGTCGTCGATTGTCATGTATCTGAGGTCGTGCAGGATGGGGCATGAGCTGTATCTGACCTGGGCGCCCG
>JAKAEG010000313.1 GCA_021819985.1 Nitrospirota bacterium
GATCCCGGTGCTGCCTCCGATTTTCGGCCAGAAGATACTTACGCTCTTTCTCGTCTCCTCCGCCGCCAGGCTGGCCGTTGCCTTTTTCATACCTTTCAGGATCAGGGAAGTGAGACGCGTCGAAAATATAAGCTCCGTTGCCCTGATTTCGAGCATGGCAGGCATAACCTCCGCATATTCAAGGCGGCAGCCGGACCTCCTCTAAAAAAGCCCCCCCAACTTCATTCAAATAAATATATTCTCCCAATCGCTTTTAAAGCCTGCTACAATTTTCATTATCGCCAGTTCCCTCGGGCCAAAAACCCAGGGATATTTTTTCCAAAAAGGCGGTTTTTTCAATCAGCCTCTGAAAAAAAGGAGAAACTCCCATGAGAAAGGGCATTGCTCATTTATTAGGACCGCTTCTTATCCTGGCATTTCTCTTCTCCTGCGCCGGGCTTCAAAAACAGGTGGTCCTGGGGCCAAACATCCATGCAATATACATATATGCGTCCAATTATAAATTCCAGCCAAACAATATACGGTTGATGAGCGGCGGCACGGTCACATTAAAGATCAGAAACACAGCACACAAGCTGCACAATTTCACTCTCACGGACCCTGACGGCAGAATCCTGCAGTCCGTCAATCTCCCTCCTGATTCCACCGTTTCCACAACGGCGGCCTTTCCAAGGGCCGGAACATACAAATTTTATTGCGACAGGCCGTTTCACAGGTTTTTAGGAATGAGGGGTGAAGTGCGGGCGGTGGGAAAATAAAAAACAAGAAGAAAATTCTTTCAGGGCAATGAAGGTCCTGATCATCTCTGCAAACCGCAATCTCTATCCGGAGCCGGTAATGCCGGCCGGGGCATGCATGGCGGCGGAGGCGGCCCATAGGGCCGGGCATGAGGTGAAATTTTTAGACCTCATGTTCGAGCGCGCCCCTTTACCGGCGGTGCGCCAGGCTATTAAAGATTTCGAGCCCGACGCCACCGGTCTTTCCATCAGGAACATAGATAACAACGACCTTTCCGGGCCGGCCCGGTTTTATGAGGAACCGGGGGCGATTGCGCAGACCATAAGACAGACGGCCGATGGGCCTTTGATAATCGGAGGGGCCGCGCTTTCGGTCATGCCCCGGGAACTCATGGTGAAGACCGGCGCGGACATCGCGGTGCTTGCGGACGGTGAAAAGGTCTTCCCGGCCGTGCTTGACGCGTTGTCTTCAGGCAGAACGACTCAAACTATCGAAGGTACGGCACGAATGGAAAACGGGCTGTTTGTTTCGGTGCCTTTCACTAAAAGGCCCATGCCCGCCTGCCCGCCCCCGTACGAAAAATGGCTGAACACGAGGCGTTATCTATCGATGCTTTCCACCGCCCCGATGCTCACAAAGATCGGCTGCCATTTCGAGTGCGTCTATTGCACATACAGGAAACTGGACGAGAAGGCCCCTTACGGACTTATGGAACCGAAGGAGGCGGCCTGCAATATAGAGCGCCTCTTTAAAACCGGCTTCAGGGACATTGAATTCGTGGACAATGTGTTCAACTCGCCGCCCGGTCACGCCGTCTCGATATGCGAAGAGGTGATAAAAAGAAAAGTCAGGGCGAGGCTCCACACTGTGGAGCTAAACCCGTTGTTCATCTCGGAAGAGCTTGTCCGGGCCATGGAAAAAGCGGGATTTGCCGGGGTGGGAATTACCGCTGAGAGCGCGTCAGACCCTGTGCTTGAGAGACTTAAAAAAGGTTTTCGTGTGGAACACCTAATAAAGGCGGCGCAGATTATGCGTAAGAGCAGCCTCCCCTGCCTTTGGATATTCATGCTGGGCGGACCCGGCGAAACCCCGGAGACGGTTTCAGAGACCCTGAGGTTCTCCCAAAAATATCTAAAGCCAAATGATGCGGTCTTTTTTAACGCTGGCATCCGGATATACCCGAAAACGGGACTTGAAGAGATCGCCAGGCGGGAGGGTCTCTTATCGCTTGCCCCTGCCGATATGCTGGAGCCGGTCTTTTATCTCTCTCCTCATATAAATTTCGATTGGCTGCTCCGGCAGGTTGAAGGAGCCCTCGATGGGAACCTGAACATGATAGATATCCGGTCCATACAGTCCGGATACCTGCCATGGATAAGAAGGGCGTTCAGCGGGCTTGGAATGAAACCGCCGCTTTGGAGGCATACGGCCGCCATTCGCCGGGGCATGAGATTTCTTGGGATCGAAAAATCAAAAAATCAAAAAAATTCGGGAAGGATTGAATGAAGGGCAGACCGAAAATAGCGGCATTGGCCCTCGCGGCTCCGGAATTCAGGGTCACTCAGAAAGAGGCGGCGGACCATCTGCTTGGAAGATTTTCGGATGAGCTGGGCCGCAGGGGACGGTTTTTACTTAAACGCGTCCTCGAACACCCTTCTATCGCACAAAGGCATTTTGCCTTTAACGAGCCAAGAGAACTCTTCGAGGAAAATCCGGACGCCCGCATATCCAGGTTTACGGAAAAAGCGCTTGAGCTTTCCTGCCGGGCCCTTAAGGAAGCAATGGAGAAATGCAGGGTTGAGGCCGGAGACTTGAAGGGGCTGGTCCTCAATACCTGTACGGGATATGTGTGCCCGGGGCTTTCAACCTATATTATCGAGAGGCTCGGTCTCGCAAGAAATATAAAGGCCTTCGACCTGGTAGGGGCCGGATGCGCCGGGGCGCTCCCCAATATAGAGACCGCGGGAATGATCGTCAATGGAAATCCCGGCGGCACCGTGGCATGCGTGTCGGTAGAGATATGCAGCGCCACTTTCGAAATGGGAGACGACCCAAGTCTTATATTGTCAAACGCGCTTTTTTCCGATGGGGCCGCCGCGGCCATAATCTGGGACAGGCCCGCAGGCCTGGAGGTACTGTCCAGCTCAATGCGGTTTGCGCCTGAATTCAGGGAAGCTATACGGTATGTGCACAGGGAAGGCAGACTTGCAAACCAGCTTTCAATGGAGCTTCCGGATCTTATCGGGGGGCCTGTAAAGGAATCCGTGCTCGAAGCCCTTGCGGGGGCCTCTCTTGAGATTGACGATATTGACCACTGGGCCATACACGCTGGAGGAGAAAAAATAATAGACGCCATAAGGGACGCGCTTGGATTGCCTGAAGAAAAGACCTCTCCTGCCAGAAAGGTGCTGAAGGAGCACGGCAATATGTCTTCCCCGACGGTCTGGTTCGTTCTGGATGAGATAATTAAAACCGAGGTTAAAACGGGACAACACTGCGCCATGGTGTCGTTCGGGGCGGGGCTATCCGCACATTGCGCGGTCCTTTTAAACAGGGGGAATTAAAGTTCAGAAGGGGCGCAATGGCCGATAAGGACCTCTCTAAATTAAAGATAGACAAATCGGCCATCCAGGTCCGCCAGTGGAGGCGGGGGCGTAGATACCTGGCGGCCCTTATTATAATTGCCCTCCTGTTTTTTGTGCTTTATATGATTGGGGCATTCTCGAAATCCTATACAGTTCAGATGGCGAGCGTTACCCTGCAATATCCCTCGCAGGCGCTGGCCGTGCTTAGCGCAAGCGGGTATGTGGTTGCGGAGAAGAAAGCGGCCGTCTCATCAAAAATAACGGGCAGGCTGGTTTCTCTTTTTGTCGAGGAAGGCAGCAAGGTAAAGAAAGGACAGGTAATTGCCCGTCTGGACGATTCGG
>JAKAEG010000314.1 GCA_021819985.1 Nitrospirota bacterium
TCAAGAGCCGGCCTGTTTATCATCGTTATCGTTTCCGTATGGTCCAGAACGATTATCGCCTCCTCCATGCTGTAAAGGACCGCGTCCAGATAATCCTTGTTCTTTTCCGCCTCCATGAGAGCTTCGGTCAACTTCTCGTTCTTGTCCTTCAGCTCTTCCGTAAGCCCCTCGATTCTCTTTTGAAGCGCCGTGTAGCAGGCCTCAAGGCTCCTGGATGCCCTGGTAAAACTGTCGAAAGCCGTATTCAGGAGAGTTACATCAGCCAAGACTTTTTGCCCCCTTTCTCATTTTTGGTTTAAACCTGAAACTAAAACATTCATTTCCTGAAGGCGGGCCGTGGCGTAACGGCCCATAAGACCGCCTCCATTTTGAAGACTGTCAAGGGTTGATTTATTTTTAGGGTCACCTTCGATCGACTGCATCCTGTAAAGAGTCCATTTCAAATCAGCCTCGGACAGGCCAGGATCAGCCTTCTGTTTCGCGCCAGCCCCTGCTTCGGAATATGCAAGCCTGTAAAATTCAAGCGCTTTCACCTTCGAGTTCCCCGCGTAGGCCGCGTCGCCAAGCGAAACATAGAGCACGGCGGGAACATTCGAATCCCCGATGCGTTTTTCTACGAAGGCCAGTGACCGGGCGTTCCATTTGATATGCGGCATTAACTTTGATAACAGCAGGAGGTCTTCCGTGGAAAGGTCTTTTATGGACAGAAGGGCCTTTTCAGCGGCCCCATAGTTTTCCACCAGAAGAAAGAACCCGGCCTTCAGCCGGAGCGTGGGATCGTCATGTCCGGCAAGTGCAGCCGGCTTGAAATAATTTTCGGCCTCCGCCCGATTGCCTGTTGCGACATAATAGGCGACGAGCTTTCGCGCTGCCTCCTTTTTAAGCTCCGGCGGGCCGCTCCTTGCGATCCATGAATACAGAATTACGGATTGGTCAATGTCCGCGTGCTCCAATTCTCCTGCGACTTTAAATATGAAAGGTGCCCTCCCCGGCTGTATCAGAGTTTCGCCGGCAAACTTCCATATACCGGCAAATCCGGCCGGGTCGCGGACCATGGCCAGTTCCATCAGTTTTTGAAGCTCATTCATGGCCTCGACGGCATAGTCCTTTTTAAGAAGAAGCGTTTTAAGGATGGCGGATGCTTCCATGAACCTGTTTTTCGTGCAGATGGCGGATGCCATGAGCAGAAGGCTCCGGCTGCGTAGGTCAGTATGGAATTCGTTATGGATTACGTCCTGTAAAAGCCCGATCGCCTCATCGGTCCTGCCCAATTGCAATTCGCACTGAGCCAGGTTCAAAAAGGCATTATTTCTTAGTTCAGATTCAGCTGAACCGGAGGCCATCTGAAACATTGAGGCCGCAACGGGCAGATTTTTTTCTTCCTGCATGGCCATCAGTCCAAGGGAAAAATAGGCCTTGTAAGAATATTCCCCCGCTGTAACGGTCCCAAGCTGGACTTTTGCCTCATCGGATTTACCCAGAAGCCTGCAAGCCTCACCCATACTGTATCTCGCTAAAGGTGATTCAGCAAAACGCCTGGGATTCGACCGGGCAAGAGAACTGAAGATCTCGTACGCCTTCGCCGCATCCCCGGTCGCAAGCAGTGCTTCAGCCGTGCCGTACAGGGCATCAGGACCGCCGCCTGCCTTTTCATAATCGACCAGGGCCTCATTATAGCGCCGGGTCCTGAAAAGGGCGTTTGCCAGACCCAGATGGGCCTGTCCGGAAAATTCCGATTTGCTGAAGGCTTTTAAAAAAAGCCTGTAGACGGAAGCGGCCTCTTCATAAAAACCAAGTTCCTCATAAACCTGGGCCTTATCAAAAAGCGCAAGCTCTTTTTGCTTTCCAGGAGAAAAATAAAGATAGGCCAGGCTAAAGTATTCCAGCGACCTGTAAAGTTTTTTTTCCGCCCTGAGCGCCTGGGCATATATGAAATTGTAATTTGCGAACTCGTTTTTTGGCGGAAAATACTGGTTGAGAATTTCTATTGCGGCCTCAGGACGTCCCCTATTCAGCTGCACTTGGGCCCGGTCCAGAGACGATATTTGCAGGGGGACGGCCCCCAATGAGCCGGGGGCCGTAATAAAAACAGCAAAAACAAAAAAAGCAAAAAAAATGAATGCAAAAGATAATTTCGTCACATAAAAATGCATTGCAACTTGTATGCCAAATGTAACTTATTGATTTTATTGGGGAATTTTTTTAAAACAGAACGGCGGATGTCATGAAATTGACACTCAGGAGATGGCTGCCTCGATATTCATCTTTTTCATCTTCTCGACCAGGGTGGTCCTGTTCAGGCCCAGAAGTTTTGCGGCCTTGCTCTTCACGCCTCCGGTTTTTCCAAGCGCCTGCATGATCAGATCACGCTCCATCTGTTCAACGGCTTTTGCCAGGTCCACGCCGGAATCCGAAAGGCTGACGCCGGTCTGCGCCGGGTCTTTTTGGTCCGGGATATCCGGCCTGCCAAGACTTTTTTCCGCACTCCTTTGTCCCGGCTGATCCGCAGCCGGGGACTTGACCGGGACAGTCCGCGTATTGGTTTCGGCCTTTGCCACCTGGAATTTAGGCGGCAGATCGGAAACCTCTATGGTGTCCTTCGAAACCAGAATAGTCATTCTTTCAAGCAGGTTTTCAAGCTCTCTTACATTGCCTGGCCAGTTATATTTAATAAGGCATTCCATTGCTGCCGGCGAGACTTCAACAGACTCCTTTTTTCTTTTCTTCATCAGTTCTTTTTTGAAGAAATCCACCAGAAGCGGGATATCTTCCACCCGTTCCCTTAAAGGAGGCAGGTGGACGGGGATCACATTGAGCCTGTAAAAAAGGTCTTCCCGGAACTTCCCTTCTTCTATCGCCTTTTCAAGGTCCTTGTTTGTTGCGGTGACTATCCTTACATCGACCTTGATGGTCTTGCTTCCGCCGACCCGCTCGAATTCCTTGCCCTGGATAATGCGCAGCACCTTGCCCTGAAGCGACATGTCCATTTCGCCTATCTCGTCCAGGAAAAGGGTGCCGCCCGCAGCCAGCTCGAAACGGCCTATCCTCGTATTCAGCGCCCCTGTAAAAGCGCCTTTTTCGTGCCCGAAAAGCTCCGATTCGAGCAGGTCTTTTGGGATGGCCGCGCAGTTCAGCGGGATAAAAGGCTGCTGGGCACGCAAGCTGTTGTAATGAATGGTCTTGGCGATGAGTTCCTTGCCCGTTCCCGACTCGCCGGTTATAAGTATCGTGCTGTCTATGTCGAATATCTTCTCTATCATCTCATAGACCTGCTGCATTTTTGGCGAATCGCCTATGAGACCTTCAAATTTATATTTTTTTCTTAACTGCCTTTTAAGCATCCTGTTTTCATTCTGAAGCTCCGAAACGCCGATGCCCCTTTCGACCACCATCATCAGCTCGTCCATAACGAATGGCTTTGTTATGTAATCGAAAGCGCCGAGTTTCATGGCCTGCACGGCGGTCTGGACAGTGGCAAACGCGGTCATCACAATGGTTGGGGCGGATATCTTGAGTTCCGCCATCTTTTTCAGAAGATCGAGGCCGCCCATGTCGGGCATCATGAGATCCATCAGGACCAAGTCGAACTTGCCGATTTTCAGAGCGTCAAGGGCCTTCAAACCGTTAGGCGCGGTGGTTACCTTGAATCCCT
>JAKAEG010000019.1 GCA_021819985.1 Nitrospirota bacterium
GCCGTCAATGACGTTCACGGCCACTTCCGAGGTGATCGCGTACTTCAACGCCAAACCCGTTTTCGTGGATATCGAGACCGGCACCGGAAACATGGACGCAAGCAAGATAGAAAGCCGCATTACCGGCAGGACTCGTGCGATAATCCCGGTGCATTATGCGGGCCAGCCCTGCGATATGGAGGAAATTCTCGCTATAGCAAAAAAACGCGGCATATATGTTATTGAAGATGCCGCCCATTCGCTGCCGGCTTATTACAGGCACAGGAAAATAGGGTCCATAGGAGACATTACCTGCTTCAGTTTTTACGCGACAAAAACCCTGTGCACCGGAGAAGGCGGAATGGCCGTGACCAATAACGAACAGTGGGCGGACACCATGAGAGTGCTAAGACTGCACGGCATTTCGAGTGACGCATGGAAGAGATATTCAAAAAACGGCAAATGGAATTACGAGGTGGTAGACGCCGGGTTCAAATACAACATGACGGACATACAGGCCGCGATGGGGCTGGCGCAACTTGGAAAACTGGAATGGATGTGGGAGGCCAGGCAGGATATAGCTAAAAAATACAACGAGGCGTTCAGCCGGATGGAAGAAGTCATCCCCCCCGAGGTCAAGCCGGACAGGCAGAGCGCGTGGCATCTCTATCCTCTCAAGCTGAAGCTGGAGGCGCTCAATATCGGGCGTGACCAGTTCATCGATGAGTTGTCCAGCAGGGGGATAGGAGCATCCGTCCATTTCATCCCTCTTTACAGGCATCCTTTTTACAAAAACAGATACGGCTGCATGATGCATGAGTACCCGGCTTCGGAGTGGGTCTTCGGGCGCGTGCTGTCGCTTCCGATCTTTCCCGGCATGATGGAGGAGGATGTCTCCGGGGTTATTGAGGTCGTGGAACATCTTGCAAGGAAATTCAAAAGGTGACCCCGATATGAAACGGATGCTGGATATAGCCGTCTCCGCGGCAGGCCTCACCCTGTTTGCTCCCTTTCTGCTGATATTTGCAGCCCTGATAAAGATCACATCGCGCGGTCCGGCATTATTCAGGCAAGAGCGGATCGGGCGCGATTTCAAACCTTTCATTATTTATAAATTACGCACTATGAGGGGCGGAGCGGAAAACGGGGGCTTGGGCGTTACATTTGGCGGTGACAAGAGGATAACAGGAATCGGAAAGTTTTTAAGAAAATACAAACTGGATGAATTGCCGCAGCTTTTCAATGTGCTTAAAGGGGAAATGAGCCTGGTCGGTCCTAGGCCGGAACTCAGAAAATATGTGGACATGTTCAAGGAGGATTTTTGCACGCTTTTGTCCGTTAAGCCCGGGATCACAGATCCGGCGTCAGTGAGGTACATTGAGGAGGAATCAATACCTCTCACCGGTGACAGCGAAGACGTCTACATAAACTGGATATTGCCTGAGAAGATCAGGCTCTCAAAAGCTTACATAGGGGAAAAAAGCGTTATGAGGGACATGGATATAATATTAAAAACGGTTTTTAAAAGCTGGGGAAGAGTGGACTTGAAGACTGCGGAGCCTGGACCATCACTGCGTCCGCCAATTGGGAAGAAGCCCGGTGAGGACCATGGCGCCCTTTACGGACATTTGCGAAACCTCATTATCAGGCACAGACAGTTGGCGTTCGCAATGATACTGCTGCTGGAGGCCGCGCTCGCTAACTATCTGGCATTTGTCCTCAGGTTCGAGGCTGTCCTTCAGCCGGTCAACCTGAATCGTTTTTTGATCTATCTGCCTCTATTGCTGGCGATCAGACTTTTTTTCCATCTGTATGCGGGCCTGTACAAAAACCTGTTGCGCTACGCTGATATCAGGGATCTCATGGACATTATCTGGACCTCCGGGGCGGGTGAAGTTATCTTTTCCGCCGCGATCATGTTCCTGTTCAGAGACGCGGGTTATCCCCGCATTATCTATATATTTGATTTTCTCCTGTTCGTCTCGATATCGGGGGGCACAAGGCTCCTGATAAAAATATTCAACGAGTACATGAAAGCACAGCCCTCCTTTAAAAAGGTGCTTATCGTAGGCGCGGGGGATTCAGGCGAGTTGATCGTCAGGGGCATGAAAAACAGCCGGAGCCAGAGGCACTATTATGACCCGGTGGGTTTTATAGACGACAACAGGCACATGAAAGGCCTCTCCATTCACGGCGTACCCATACTCGGCCCCAAAGAGGTGATCCCGCAGATGATAAAGAAGCACCGGCCGGAGGAAGTCCTCGTCTCCATGCCCTGCGATGCACATGATCTGACCTCGATTTATGAAATGTGCAAACCCCATAATGTCCCGGTCAAGAAGCTGCCGGTATTCAATGAGATACTGAACGGAGACGTCTCCATTGCCCCCAAGATAGGGCATATCCTTCTCAATTCCGGCCTGATCACGGAAAATCAACTGCTCGATGCGTTTTCATTCCAGAAATCGGAAGGCGGCAGGCTGGGTGAAAAGCTGATAAAAATGGGCATGATCACGGAAGAGAACCTTGTGGCGGCCCTTCAAAAACAGTACAGCTCTTCGCGGATAAAGCCTCTTTCGCTTGAGGACCTGCTCCAGAGAGAACCCGTCCGCACGGACATCAAGTCTGTAAGGGAGTTCATAGAAGGAAAAACTGTTTTTGTGACGGGCGCCGGAGGCTCAATTGGCTCCGAACTGTGCAGGCAGATCATGAAATACGCCCCGCGCACCCTTGTCCTTTTTGACAGATATGAAAACAGCCTCTTTTTTATCGACCGGGAGCTGAGGGCCGACAATGGAAAGGGACCCCATGGAAAAGAGCAGCTTGCCACTATAGTGGGCGACATACAGGATATAAAATACCTTGAATATCTTTTTTCAAAGTTCAGACCCGAAATTATTTTCCATGCCGCCGCTTACAAACATGTCCCGTTAATGGAATTCAATCCTGTGGAGGCGGTGAAAAATAACGTATTTGGAACAAGAAATCTGCTCCATGTATCCGACGGTTATAATGCCCAGAGTTTTGTGACCATATCGACTGACAAGGCGGTGAACCCTACAAGCGTAATGGGGGCCACAAAACGTCTGGCGGAATTCCTTACCATAGGCATGAGTCAGGTTTCTTCCACAAGGTTCAGCGCCGTAAGATTCGGCAACGTCCTGGGGACCAATGGCAGCGTCGTGCCCATTTTCGAGGACCAGCTCAAACGGGGAGGCCCGCTCACGGTGACGCATCCAGATATAAAGCGATTTTTCATGCTGGTGCCTGAAGCCATGCAGCTTGTGCTTATTGCCGGCTCGGCCGGACGGGGCGGAGAGATATTCGTACTTGATATGGGTGAGCCGGTAAAGATACTGGACCTGGCGGAAAATTTCATCAGGCTCTCAGGACTCATCCCGCATAAAGAGATAAAAATAGAGATCTCAGGACTTCGCCCGGGAGAAAAGCTCTTCGAGGAGCTGTTTGATATAAGTGAAAAAGTCCTCCCGACATTTCATGAAAAGCTGAGAATGGCCGTTTCGGAGATACCATCAATAATAGAGCTTGAAAGCTGTCTTAACGAGCTTGAAATGGGTGTGCACGGCCTTTCAGAAGGGGATGTCCTGGCCTCAATCAGAAAGATTGTGCCGAATTTCCAATGCCAGGCGGCGCCCGAAGCGCCGGAAACCGCTGCTCTCCAGGTACAATGAAAAGTAATATTATTTCAAAAGGCGACATACTCATCGTGGACGATGAGCCGAACACCCTGAAGGTGCTGTCCGCCATATTGTCCGGCGAGGGATACTCCGTCCATAAAAGCCCGGACTGTGACGAAGCAATACGGATGTTATCCAGGCTCGATATCGACGCCGTGATCACGGACCTGAAAATGCCGGGGAAAAGCGGCGCCGAGCTTTTCGACCATATCAGGCAAAATCATTCCGGCATACCGGTCATATTCATGACGGCTTACGGGACGGTTGAATCCGCGGTCCAGGCCATCATGGACGGCGCGTTTTATTATTTTTTGAAGCCGCCGGATTTTCTCAAACTGAAAGAGGTGGTCGACAGGGCCGTTGAAAAAAGACAAAAAAATTCGAATGAAAACCGGCCGGCGCCAATAAAACGGTATCATGTCACGGACAAATCGGATGCAATGGCCAAAGTGGCGCAGATAATCGAATCCGTCAAGGATGGATCTAGCAGCGTACTTATAACCGGCGAGACCGGCGCCGGCAAAAAACTGGCCGCAATGGCCCTCCATTACGGCGGGATAAGAAAAGACCATCCTTTCATTGATATCAACTGCTCCGCGATACCCCAGGAGCTGCTGGCCTACGAGTTGTTCGGATATGAGAAAGACACCGGCGCTCATTCAAAAAGAACAGGCAAATTCGAAGAGGCCGGATCGGGCACTCTTTTTCTCGATGAGGTCGGCGGGTTGGGCATGCCCCTTCAAACCAGGTTGCTCCGGGTGCTTCAGGAGATGGAGCAGGAGATGAAGATGGAAAGATCCGGAGGAAATAAAAATATAAAGACCGGTTTTAGGCTGATAGTTTCAACAAACCGGGACCTCTCAGCCAAGGTAAAAAAAGGCAGTTTCAGAGAGGACCTCTATTACAGGATAAATGTGGTGCAGATAAATATTCCCCCGCTAAGAGAAAGAATGGACGACCTTCCGTTTTTGGCAATGCAGTTTCTCAACGAGTTCAGCCAGAGGGAAGACAGAAAAAAACTCTTTATTTCGGGAGATGCACTGAACGCACTGAACAGATACTCATGGCCCGGCAATGTAAGACAGCTCAGAAATGTTATCGAAAGGGCTGTAGTCCTGGCCAGACATGAAAGTATAACTGCCAACGATCTTCCATCCGAGCTGATTGCCGCACCCGCAAAAAAGAAACACGGTCTCGCGGGTCATCTTAAAACTCTCAAGGAACTGGAGGTGCTGGCCATCAGAAAGGCCCTTTCCCAGTTTGAAGGCAATAAATCCAGAGCTGCCAGGGCCTTGGGTATCTCGCGAAAAGCTTTTTATAAAAAGCTCACCGGCGCCGGCGAAAAATAAACAAGAAAAGAATTTTTCAAATCTGCGAATTTGCCGCTCTCCGCCTGTAACCCGGATGTTTCCAATGTATACAGGCAATATTTTTTTTCTTGTAGCAAAAATATACACCAAATCGAGGGAAAGGCACAATGGAAGCTGTCGAAGAAAAAAAGATCCTTATAATCGATGAGGAAAGGTTTTCCCGGATATGTTCCGCGATTCTTACCAGCGAAGGTTACGACACCTATGTGCCTGCGTGCCCTGACGATTTCATACCGATGCTTAACAGGGGACAGTACCATCTGGTTATTACAAGTTATCCGTTTGCGGACGGGATAATAAGGCATGCGGCAGGGCTTGAGACCCCGGTTATCATACTTACGGACCAGATAGACTGGGAGCTGCTCAGGACCCTTGAGGTCCTGAAAAACTCCTGCTGTCTTTTGAAGCCCCTCGATTACCAGAAATTCAAGGCGCTGGTGAGGCACTTCTGCCAGACGGACAATGCATTCGATCCAGCGCACAGGATCATATGATTCCAATGGGCATGCTAATTGCTTTTATCTCTTTGTCGCAGTCGTAAAAAATAAAAAAATCCAAAGCATATCCTGACGAATATATATTGCCTTCCCGGTCCTGACTTCCGAATGTAACCGGGAAGGCGGAGCATTATCAACTTCTTTAACTTTTAACCTGAGGGAGACCAAAATTTCATGAAGGCGGTAATTCTTGCAGGAGGGCTTGGCACAAGGATCTCAGAGGAGACCGTCCACCGCCCAAAACCGATGATAGAGATAGGCGGAAAGCCCATCCTCTGGCACATTATGAATATCTATGCGGCCGCCGGGGTAAACGAGTTCCTGATCGCGGCCGGATACAAGGCTGAATTCGTAAAGGAATACTTCCTGAATTTCTACGCATTCAACAACGATATCACCGTTGACCTGTCCTCAGGGAAAACACTTGTGCACGGCGGAAACCAGCCTGCCTGGAAGATACACGTTTTCGATACGGGTCTCCATACTGAAACCGGCGGACGTCTGTTGAGGCTCAGAAAATGGCTCGAAAATGAGGACAGCTTCATGTTCACCTATGGGGACGGCCTTTCGGACGTGGACCTGAATGAACTCCTCAAATTCCACAAGACACATGGCAGGACAGCCACGGTGACAACGGTCCGCTCACCGGCCAGATTCGGCAGGATAGGTTTCGAGGGAGACGCCGTCAACAATTTTTATGAAAAGCCCGACTCGGGCGATGGCTGGATAAATGGAGGGTATTTCGTGCTGTCTCCCAGGGTATTCGATTACATAACTGGAGACGATACGGTTTGGGAGCGCTCGCCCATCGAGAAATTGGCGGGAGACGGGCAGCTCATGGGGTACAGGCATTACGGCTTCTGGTCCTGCATGGACACGCTGAAGGAAAAAAATTACCTGGAAGACCTGTGGCGGTCTCCAAAAGCCCCATGGAAAACATGGTAAACAAAAATAAAACCGGATCAGATTTCCTGGTCATAGGCGGAGGGGTCATAGGCCTCTCGGTTGCCAGGGAATTAAAGAAGGCCTGGCCGGGTTGTTCGGTGACACTCATTGAGAAAGAGCCCGAATGCGGCATGCATGCAAGCGGCAGAAACAGCGGGGTCCTGCATGCAGGTTTCTATTACTCCGCGGACAGCCTGAAGGCAAGGTTCACCAAGACGGGAAACGAACAAATGACAGCGTACTGCCGTTCCAGAAATATCCGCTTGAACAGGTGCGGCAAGCTGGTTGTTGCAAAAGACGAAAAAGATTTGGCCGGATTGGATGAGCTTATGAAACGCGCGCGGGCAAACGGGATAGAGCTTCACCGGGTAACGGAAAAAGAAGCCAGGGAAATCGAACCCAGGGTGAAGACATTTGGGACCGCGCTTTTTTCTCCCACGACCTCAACAGTAAACCCCTCGCAGGTGGTAAAAACGCTCAGGCAGGACGCCTGCCTGGAAGGAGTAAAGGTGCACTGCGGGGTCAGGTACACGGGTTTTTCCGGCGGCAAGGTGCGGACTTCCTGCGGCATATACAATGCATCATATCATGTGAATACCGCGGGTCTGTACGCCGACAGGATAGCCATGGATTTCGGCTTTTCTTCCGAGTACAGGCTACTTCCTTTCAAGGGACTCTATCTTTATTCGGATGAGCCCCCGGGCAGTCTCCGGACCAATGTATATCCGGTGCCTGACCTGAGGAACCCGTTCCTCGGTGTCCATTTTACGGTCACCTCTGAAGGGAAAAACAAGATAGGTCCCACAGCGATACCGGCATTTTGGCGCGAGCACTATGAAGGGGTCTCAAATTTCAGCCCCTCTGAACTCCTGGAAATAGTCGGCAGGGAGATCGACCTTCTGCTGTCCTCCCGGTTCGAATTCGGAAAGCTGGCCGTCGATGAAGTGAGGAAATACTCGAAAAACCGGCTTGTGGAGCTGTCAACCGCGCTTGTCAGCGGGGTAAAAAAAGAAAACTTCAAGACCTGGGGAAAACCCGGGATCAGGGCGCAGCTCGTTGATATCAGGAAGAAAAAACTGGAAATGGATTTTGTAGTGCAGGGCGACAGCCGGTCCATGCATGTGCTGAACGCGGTTTCTCCGGCCTTCACCTGCGCCATGTCTTTTTCAGAACATGTCTGTCAGATGATCAAATCAAAGTTGTCATGATGAGGAGGAAAATGAATATTCTTGTCACGGGGAACATGGGCTATATCGGGCCCTCCGTTGTAAAGCAGTTGCGTGCATCATATCCGGAAGCGGTGATATCCGGGCTCGACATGGGGTACTTCGCCGGGTGCCTTTCGAGTCCTAATTCGGTTTTGCCGGAATGCCTGCTAGACCGCCAATGGTTCGCAGATGTCAGGAGGATGCCTGATGAGGCCCTCCTGGGAGTGGACGCCGTGATCCATCTGGCTGGGATTTCCAATGATCCGATTGGGAATGCTTTTGAGAGCGTGACTTACGAGATAAACCATCTGGCAACGGTCGAGCTGGCAAAAAAGGCCAGGGCGGCCGGAGTGCGGTCGTTTGTGTACGCATCGAGCTGCAGCATGTACGGGTTCGCCGATGACGGGCCCAGGATGGAGATATCTCCTCTGAATCCTCTTACGGCATATGCAAAATCAAAGGTATATTCGGAGCAGCGCATGAGCGGGCTGGCCAACGATGAGTTCACCGTTACCAGTCTCAGGTTCGCGACCGCCTGCGGCATGAGCGAAAGATTACGGCTCGATCTCGTGCTTAACGACTTTGTCGCATGCGCGCTGACCACCGGAAAAATAACGGTCTTGAGCGATGGCACTCCATGGAGGCCGCTCATAAATATCAAGGACATGGCGCGCGCGATAGACTGGGCGGCAGGGCGCGGGGCCGATGACGGAATCCCTCCCTATTTGGCCGTTAACGTGGGTAGTGATGAATGGAATTACCGGGTTTCGGAGCTGGCCGCCGCGGTTGCGGACCGGATACCGGGAGTTGAGGTGTCCATCAACGAAAACGCCCAGCCTGACAGGCGCTCTTACCGGGTGAATTTCGAACTGTTCAGAAAGGTCGCGCCAAACCATCAGCCCGTCTTCAGCCTCGATGCGACCATAAATGAATTGATAGAGGGCCTGCGCGCCATAGATTTCAGTGAGACGGACTTCCGTAATTCTCGCTCATACATAAGGCTAAACACGTTAAAAGAGATGCGCGAGCACGGCCTTTTGTCCGATGGCCTTGAATGGATGGGCCAGGGCGCCATGGAGGCGGTAAGGTAAAAAACATGAAAAACGGAAAACTGGCCTGCAGGTTTTGCGGAAAGACCCTTGACCACGCAATAGTGGATCTGGGGATGTCCCCGCTGGCAAATTCGTATCTGAAACCGGGACAGCTCTTGGCGATGGAACCCTTTTATCCGCTCAAGGTCTATGTATGCGACAGCTGTTTTTTAATGCAGCTGCCGGCCTTCCAGAGGCCAGATGAGATATTCAGCGATTACGCTTATTTTTCCTCTTACTCGGACGCATGGCTAGCCCATGCAAGGAAGTACACGGAAGTCATGATCGAGCGGTTCGGGTTCAACCGTTCGAGCCAGGTGGTGGAGATAGCAAGCAATGACGGGTATCTCCTCAAGAATTTCGCGGAACGTGGTGTCCCGGTGCTTGGCATAGAACCGGCCGCAAATGTTGCGGCTGAGGCCATCCGCAAAGGGATAGCTACAATCGTTGATTTCTTTGGGGCCGTGACCGCAGCCAATCTTGTCGAAAAAGGGATACAGGCCGGCCTGCTTATCGGCAATAACGTGCTGGCCCATGTGCCCGATATAAACGATTTTGTGAGCGGGATGAAACTCATACTTAAACCGGACGGGATAATCACGATGGAATTTCCGCATCTTA
Organism: Nitrospirota bacterium; assembly: GCA_021819985.1. GTDB lineage: Bacteria > Nitrospirota > Thermodesulfovibrionia > Thermodesulfovibrionales > JdFR-88 > JAKAEG01. Next base: position 9,410 of record JAKAEG010000019.1, read on the forward strand.
TGTGCCTGATGACCGGAAACCAGTTCGACACTATTTACCACGAACATTTCTCATATTTCTCGTTCATAACCGTTGAAAAAATATTCTCCAGGCACGGGCTGTCGATCTTCGATGTGGATGAACTGCCCACTCACGGCGGCTCTCTAAGGATATACGCCTGTCATTCGGGTCTGGCAGGACGGTCCTTGACTGAAAATGTACACGGACTCAGACAAAGGGAAATGGATGCCGGATATGACGATATCGAGTTTTATAAATCTTTCGCCAGCCAGGTCACTGAAACAAAAAGGAAGGCGCTCGAATTCCTGATAAAGGCAAAAAAAGAGAACAAGAGCATCGCGGCTTACGGTGCTCCGGCAAAGGGAAATACGCTTCTTAATTACTGCGGAATAAGCACCGATTTCATCGACTACACGGTAGACAGGAGTCCGCACAAACAGGGGCGTTACCTGCCCGGCACGCATATACCGATCTATGGGCCTGAAAAAATAGAACAGACCAGGCCGGACTATCTGGTCATACTACCATGGAACCTGAAGGAGGAGATCATGGGTCAGATGGCGCACATCCGTAAATGGGGAGGGCGCTTCGCCGTCCTTATCCCCGAAGCGAGGATACTGTAATGACATTCCTGAAAACGAAGCTCAAGGACGCCTTCATAGTGGAACCTGACCAGCTAACGGATGAACGGGGTTTCTTTGCCCGGTCATGGTGCCAGCGCGAATTTGAAGCGTTGGGTGTGAACAAAAAACCTGTCCAGTCAAATATATCCTTCAATAAAAAAAGAGGGACATTGCGCGGGCTGCACTACCAGGAGGACCCTTTCGGCGAAGTAAAGCTTGTCAGGTGCACAATGGGCGGGATATACGATGTCATTATTGATCTACGGCCGTCTTCCGAGACCTATTTGCAATGGATATCGGTTGAACTTACGGAAAAGAACAGGAGACTTCTTTTTGTCCCGGAAGGGTTCGCCCATGGTTTTATGACGCTCCGGGACAACACAGAGGTTTTCTATCAGATGTCCCAGTACTACATGCCTGAATATGCTCGCGGGGTCAGGTGGGACGATCCACTGTTCGAATTAAAATGGCCAATGAATATTTCTCTAATATCTGACAAAGACGCCCGCTATCCTGATTTTGCCCCCGCGGAAAAAACCGTAAGTTTCTGAAAAAAATTTGAGTCCAAATACGGCAACTGAGATTTTATCAAAAAAATGACCGGCGGCCCACAGATCCATTCCATTATCAGGAAGCTATATCCGCTCTGCAGGAGCATCACCGGAAATGGCGTCCGTGAATCTCTTTCCATAATAAAAGAGCTGATCCCGGTCAACATCCATGAAATACCGACCGGCACAAAGGCCTTTGACTGGAGCGTGCCCAGAGAATGGAACATAAGAGACGCTTTCATAAAAGACCCCCGCGGCCAAAAGGTAGTGGATTTTAAAAAAAGCAATCTCCACGTATTGGGCTACAGTGTCCCTTTCTCAGCAACAGTGGCGCTTGATCAGCTCAAGGAACACCTGTTCACAATTCCGGAGCAGCCTGAATGGGTCCCCTACAGGACCTCCTATTACAACGAAAACTGGGGTTTTTGCCTGCCTCACAGGCAATTTGAGGCCCTTGAGGATGGCCCTTACGAGGTATTGATCGATTCATCCCTCGAAGACGGACACCTCACATTCGGAGAATTCCTGGTCAGAGGGGCTTTGGAGGACGAGGTCCTTATATCAACCCATATCTGCCACCCCTCAATGTGCAACGACAATCTTTCAGGAGTCGCGACCGCCGCTTATCTTGCGAAACATCTGGCTGGCAGAAATGATCTGAGGTATTCCTACCGCTTTCTTTTTATTCCCGGCACCATCGGCTCCATTGCATGGCTTTCGCTAAACGAAGAGAAATTGCCCAGGGTCAAGTACGGCCTTGTCCTTGCCGGAGTCGGCGACCAGGGGAGCTTCACCTATAAAAAAAGCAGGCGGGGAGATGCGGAAATAGACAGGGTCGTCATCAACTGCCTGGGCCATCTGGATAAAAATTTCAGGGCCATGGATTTCGAGCCCACCGGGTATGATGAAAGGCAATACTGCTGCCCCGGGTTCGACCTGCCCGTTGGCTGCCTGATGAGAAGCGTTCATGGCTCTTATCCTGAATACCACACATCGGCCGACGATCTCGATTTTGTAACGGCCTCAAGCCTTGAAGAAACATTTTATTTACTGCTTGAGATAACTCATGCCATCGAGAAAAACAGGAAATATGTCAGCCAAAACCCTAAATGCGAACCCCAACTTGGCAGAAGAGGACTTTACAGGAAAACCGGCGGCGAAAAGATGGGAAAAAATGACGAATTGGCAATGCTCTGGCTTTTGAACCTTTCTGATGGGCGGCATTCCCTGCTGGATATCTCCGAGAGGTCCGGGCAAAAGATGGACTCCGTAATCCGTGCGGCCGAGGCCCTTAGCGGGCAAAATCTCATTACCCCACAGAACTGAAAATTTTATTTTTTATTTTTCTCCAAAGATGAATACCGGATACGGTTTATAAAAAAACAAAATGCAACTCAAAGGAAAGATCGCGGCCATAACGGGGGCGGCAAGCGGGATCGGAAAGTCCCTGGCCCTGGCGCTAGGGGCGGCGGGCGCCAATGTGCTTCTTACCGGAAGAAACGCGGGTGCGCTCGAGTCCGTCAGGGCGGCGCTTGGCCTTTTTTCTTCAAGGTCCTCCATATGCGTGGCGGACCTCGCATTTGAGCAGGACATTCTCAGGATCAAGGACAGCCTGGAACGGGAGTTCGGATTTCCTGATGTCCTCATTCACAGCGCGGGGCTTTTTACAGCCGGCAGTTTTGAGGAATCGAGGATCGAGGATTTCGACGCCATGTACAGGGTAAACGTGCGCGCGCCTTATCTTTTGACAAAGGCCCTGCTGCCGATGCTGAAAGAAAGGAAAGGGCAGGTAATATTCGTGAATTCCACGGCGGGGCTTGCCGCCGGCAGGAATTTAAGCCAGTACTGCGCATGCAAATACGCGCTCAGGGCCATAGCGGACAGCCTCCGGCAGGAGGTAAACGAGTATGGTATCAGGGTCCTCAGCGTTTATCCTGGCAGGACCGCCACGCCCATGCAGGAGCATGTCCATAAGATCGAGGGCAGGCCCTATGCTCCTTCCAAATTGATGCAGCCGGAAGATGTGGCCGCAGTTGTCGTCAACGCTCTGCTTCTGCCAAGGAGCGCCGAGGTCACGGACATACAATTAAGACCCCTGACAAAAGCGGTCTGATAAAGGAGGATAGTTCTTTTATATGGAAAAGGCTCTCAGCGATGAAACCGGGATATTAAGGATAGCGCCATCCAGGGGTTGGGTAGCGCTCAAACTGAAGGAGATGTGGGGGTATCGCGAACTCCTGTACTTTCTCACCTGGAGAGACGTAAAGGTCAGGTATAAACAGACGGTGCTTGGCGCGGCATGGGCCATAATCCAGCCTTTCTTTACAATGGTGGTCTTCAGCCTTTTTTTCGGGCGGCTCGCAAAGATGCCGTCAGAAGGCATACCGTATCCGCTATTTTCCTATTCGGCGCTCGTCCCTTGGACCTTTTTCGCAAACGGGCTTAATACGGGCTCAAACAGCCTGGTCAGCGGCTCGAACCTGTTGCAAAAAATATATTTTCCCCGGCTCATAATGCCGCTTGCGACTGTTTTCTCAGGGATCGTGGATTTCCTTCTTGCCCTTGCGGTGCTTTTTGCAATGATGTTTTATTATGGGCTTACCGGAACTGTAAACGTCGTCTGGCTACCCTGTTTTCTGCTGTTGGCGTTTATTACATCGCTTGGGGTCGCGCTTTGGCTTTCGGCAATGAACGTGCAGTTCAGGGACGTTAAATACGTTATCCCGTTTCTTACGCAAATCTGGCTTTTTGCAACACCGATCGCTTATCCAAGCACTCTTCTTCACGGCGTATGGAGGACACTTTACGGGCTTAATCCGATGGTAGGCGTCGTTGAAGGGTTCCGTTGGGCCCTTCTGGGGACGAATACGGCTCCCGGCCCGATGATAATTGTTTCCGCGGCCGCGGCCCTGGTGCTGGCAGTTACAGGCGCATTCTATTTCAGGCGGATGGAAAAAACATTCGCCGACGTTGTATAGGGGGCCTTTCTGAATGGCAGACATCGTAATAAACACAAATTCGATCGGTAAAAAATATTTTATTGGTGAAAAACTGGATGGGTACAAAACCCTTCGCGAAACGTTGACTGGGGTCTTTTCATCGCCTTTGAAAAAGGCGGCGAAAATACTTCGCGGCCGGGCGGAAGGCGCCTCGGGGCTCGAAAGGGCCATTTGGGCACTGAAGGATGTTTCTTTCAAAGTAGGACAGGGCGAGATAGTGGGCATCATAGGGAAAAACGGCTCAGGGAAAAGCACCCTGCTGAAGATATTATCGAGAATAACCGAACCCACGGAAGGCGAAATTCTTATAAAGGGCAGGGTCGGCTCCCTGCTTGAAGTGGGGACCGGTTTTCATCCCGAACTGACGGGCAGGGAAAATATTTACTTAAACGGCGCCATACTCGGCATGAAACGCAAAGAGATCAGCCTTAAATTCGATGAGATCGTGGCTTTTTCGGAAGTGGACGAGTTCATAGATACGCCTGTGAAGCGTTACTCCAGCGGAATGTATTTAAGGCTTGCATTCGCAGTGGCCGCCCACCTGGACCCGGAAATACTGCTCATTGATGAAGTCCTTGCCGTGGGCGATGCAAGGTTCCAGGAAAAATGCCTGAACAAGATGAACGACATTGGCAAGCAGGGCAGGACGGTCATTTTCGTTTCGCATCATATGCCCGCTGTCATGCGTCTGTGCGACAGGAGCATACTGATAGAAAACGGGAAACTGATGGATGACGGGCCATCGACGCGCGTCGTTTCGTCATATCTGAACGCGTCATGCGGAAACATGCCCGAACGCGAGTGGCTGGACATGAGCGAGGCGCCAGGTGGAGACATCGTCCGTCTCCGGGCGATCCGGGTGATTACGGAAGACGGCCAGGTAAGCGGGACTTTCGATATAGGAAAGACGGTCGGCGTGGAACTCGAATACCAGGTGTTAAAAGGGGGGCATATCCTCCTGCCGGTACTTCATTTCTATAACGACGAGGACATCCTGGCATTCGAATCGAACGATATAGACCCCGCTTGGCGGCGAAAGCAGAGACCCGCGGGCCTGTGGAAGAGCACAGTATGGATACCCGGGAATTTCATGTCCGAGGGCACCATCTTTATCACTCCTGCGATGGTCACGCTAGACCCGGTAAACGGTCAATTTCATGAGAGAAAGGTGGTCTCGTTCAGGGTCATTGAAAACAGGAAACTGGATTCGGCACGAGGTGACTGGCCAGGAAAAATATCCTCCGTAGTAAGGCCCATGCTGAAATGGACCACGAGTTTCGGCCCTGTCAACCCGCAGGGGCGCGGTGTTCTGAATGCATCCGGAATGCAGTACGGATCCGGAAAAAACCTTTAAACAATGAATGAGATGAATGAAAAAAAAATAAAAAAATTAATAATTAATAATTTTTCCGGGGCGGCGCTTGTGGTGGCCCATCCCGATGATGAGATACTCTGGTTCAGCTCGGTAATGGACAGCGTCGACGAGATCATCGTCTGCTTTTTGGCGAATCCATCCAATTCCGAAATATCGTCGGGCAGGACCAATACTCTTAAGGTCCACCCGGCCGGAAGGAAAATATCATCTCTGGGACTGGATGAGTCCCAGACATTCTGTAATGCGGACTGGCGGTCTCCTGAACCGGACCAGTTTGGGCTAAAGATAAATCATCCTGCCCATGCCCTTAAATACGCGGAAAATTACGGGCGGCTGGCCGGAGCGCTTAAAGAGAAACTGGCCGGATATAAGAACGTGATAACTCATAATCCCTGGGGGGAATATGGGCACGAGGAGCATGTTCAGGTCTACCGCGCGGTAAATGAAATTAAAAAACAAAAAGATATGGGATTCAGCTTATGGTTTTCAAATTATTGCAGCAACCGCTCGTTCAAGCTTGCGATGAAATACATAACAGGTCTTCAATCAGGATTTTTTACCTTGCGAACTGGCAAGGACACGGCCGGAAGAATAAAAGACCTTTATACCGGAAACAGATGTTGGACGTGGTATGACGACTGGGAATGGTTCGATAACGAATCGTTCATCATGGATAATGACGGGAATAAAGAAAACCTGAAGTATGGCCGCATGCCGCTTAATATGATCATCATGGAAAATACGGCCTCGGAGCCAAAGCCGTCCCGCTTTCAGCGAATTCGGGGGAGCAAAAAAATCATGAGTTTGATCTCAAAACTCGGAGCGGCCTATGCTTAACAGTGGAAAAAGGTTCGCTAGAAAAACGGCCGCATGGCTAAGTATGAAAATAAAACGGCGCATTGCAAAAAAACTTAAAAAAATTGACGAGCAGGTAGTAACACTGTCGCCGGAGGCCATCGAAAAAAGACAGGAAACGGCAACTGTAAAGGGCAGCGTGCTTTTGTCCTATATGATAGAGCCGTTTCTGCCGGGGTTCGACAGGTCGCTATCAAGCGAGCACATACGCTACTGGAGAACGCGCCAGATGGCAAATACATTTCTGGAACTGGGATATGAGGTGGACGTGATCAGTTATCACAACCGGACTTTTTTGCCCCAAAAAAAATACTCTTTCGCTTTGGATGTGAGGCACAACCTTGAAAGACTTTCACCGTTTCTGGATAAAAAATGCATAAAAATAATGCATCTGGACACCTGCCATATCCTGTTCCATGACCATGCCGAACTGAAAAGACTGCTGGAATTACAGCGCAGGAGGGCAAAAACTCTCAGGCCCCGAAGGTTCGAAATGCCGAACCTTGGAATCGATCACGCCGATTGCGCTGTTTTTTTTGGTAATGCCAGAAATGCATCGACCTATAAGTATGCGTCCAAGCCGGTATACACCATCCCTGTCTCCACGCCGGTCCTTTTCCCATGGATGGAAGACAAGGATTTCGATAAAAACAGGAGGAACTTTCTCTGGTTTGGCAGCGGCGGACTTGTGCATAAAGGACTTGACCTTGTGCTTGAGGCCTTTGCCGGGCTCCCGGAATACAATCTGACCGTATGCGGGCCTGTTGAGCGGGAAAAGGATTTTGAGGAGGCTTACTCCAGGGAACTGTATCATACTGCTAACATAAAGACTATTGGGTGGATGGATACACAAAGCATTCAGTTCATCCGTTTATTGAGAGAAAACCTCGCGCTCGTATACCCATCGTGTTCCGAAAGCGGTTCGGGGTCCACCGTGGTCTGCATGCATGGCGGCGTGATCCCGGTGATCAGCCCGGAAACAGGGATCGATGTTCATGATTTCGGCAGCCTTTTGAACGACTGCTCCATAACAGGCATTCGCGCCGCGGTAAAGGACCTTGCATCCAGACCAGTTGAAGAGCTTCGCAACAGGGCAAGAAAGACGTGGGAGTGCGCGCGGGACTACCACACAAAAGAAAACTTCGCAAGGCAATATAAACGGATAATTGAGGAAATAACAAAACGCGAGGGCAAAAAATCCGGTCTGCGCAAATTTTTGCCGGCCAAAAAAATTGGCGTTGAGAGTCTTGGAGGCGGATATTGAAACTTTCTGTCATAATCCCCTGCCTTAACGCAGGCGCAACGCTGGCAACACAGCTTGAAGCTCTTTCCGGCCAGCGCTGCCAATGGCACTGGGAAGTGATCGTATGCGATAACGGCTCCGTGGACGATTCGGTACACGTTGCCAGACGTTATGCCGGGAAGGTACCTTCATTGCGGGTAATAGACGCATCCCGGAAAAAAGGGCCCTCCTATGCCAGGAACCGCGGCGTTGAGGAGGCAAAGGCAGAA
>JAKAEG010000315.1 GCA_021819985.1 Nitrospirota bacterium
TTGGCCCGTTACAAAAAAAAAGGCGTATTGCCTGGCTCGGCAAAAGCCCGGGCGAACCGCGCAATTGCGGGCTTATTCCTTTCGGGCGCAGCATGGGGCAGCAGCGCCATTTTTCTTTTTTCGACCGGCTCCATGTCCCACCAGGTATTCCTCGCATTCGTTCTGGGCGGCATGACCGCGGGTGCGGCCGCCACCTTTTCCCAACTAAAAGCCGGATACCCCGCTTTCAGTGTTCCGGCACTGGTCCCGCTTGCGGTCAGGTTTTTTCTTATTCCAGGCGAATTCCACCTTGCAATGGGGGTTTTGGTCGTTTTTTTCCTTGTGGTCCTCTGGCGGGTTTCCATGAACACCTATCATGTATTTCTGACCTCTCTTCTTCTCCGGTATGAAAACAGGGATTTTATCGGGAACATGAAAAGAGAAAAACTGAAAGTGGATGAGCTTAACCGCGCATTGCGCCTGGAAATAGAAGCCAAAGAACGGGCAGAGTCTGAATTAAGAGCACATGAGGAACGCCTGGAGACAACCGTCGAGGAAAGGACGGAAGAATTAAAAAACTATAAGGAAAAGCTCGAGGGTATAGTGGAACAGAAGCAGATACTGTTAAAAGAGCTGTACCACCGGACGAAAAACAATATGCAGGTGATCTCGATGCTCATATCGCTTCAAAGCGCCTCCATAAAGGATGACAGAGTGGTCGATGCGCTGCAAGAGATAAATAACCGCATAAGGGTCATGGCACTGGTGCACGAGAAGCTTTATCAATCAAAAGACCTGTACAGGATATTGCTTGACGAGTACCTGCGTGAACTGGCCGGCAGCATAATTAGCACATATAAAAGCGAAAAACAGGTAACCCTGAGTGTCCAGGCGCAGCCTGTCGCGGTTTCAATAGATGTGGCGATTCCGTGCGGTCTTGTCCTGAACGAGATCATATCAAATTCCATGAAATACGCTTTCCCTGGTAAAACGTCAGGCGTGATAGAAATATCCATCCGGGACCTGAAGGGCAGAATGGAACTTGTGGTGAAGGACAACGGGATAGGCCTTCCTTCCAATATTGACCTCGAAAAGACAAAAACGCTCGGGCTCAGGTTGATAATGAATATTGTTACGAAACAGCTTGGCGGCCATTTAAAAGTGGAAAGGGAAAACGGCACGTCCTTTATTATGAATTTTGAGAATAAATAAAAATGAGGCCCACTTGCCGGGGCCCGGTCCCTGAAAATCGCCAAATCTATTGACACGCTTTAGCAGGTGTTGAAAACACTCTATTGTGATTTTTGTCTGTCATTGACCCAAAAATACCTCCGTCAAGAAGTATCCGGATTTTGACGTCATTCCCGCGCAGGCGGGAATCCAAGTTAAGGCCTTTAAGGAAAATGGATTCCCGATTAAGACCTCGGGAATGACGGCTTTGATGAAATCCGGGTTTTTCAACAGCCTGTTAGGTCCATAAGCCCCTTTTTTACTTCTTCCGGAATTTTTTTCGAACCATGATGCGCGTCATACTCAAACTAAATTTATAAATTTATACTTTTAATCAAGCCCGTTTGCATTTATCAAAACGGCACAAAAATTAAAAAATTTTTCAAGGAGGTCTCAATATGTTTTGTTATCAATGCGAACAGGCTGCCCATTGCACGGCCTGCACAAAAGTCGGGGTTTGCGGCAAGGACGAAAATGTTTCTGCCCTGCAGGACCTGCTGATCCATTCGCTCAAGGGCCTGTCCCTTTATGCCGAGGAGGGCAGAAAAGTTGGTGTCAACGATCACGAGGCAAACGTCTTTACGGCGGAAGCGCTCTTTTCAACGCTCACGAACGTGGATTTCGATCCTGAACGCTTCGCGGAGCTTATAACGAGATCGGCCAGGCTAAGGGAAGCTCTGAAATCCAGGATATCGGCGGCCGGAGGCAACACGGATTTCAAAGACAAAAGCGCTTCATTTTCGCCCGCTTCGAATCTGGAGGCTCTTGTTACACAGGGCCAACAGGTGAAGGAGCATGTGCCAGACCGGAAGCTTGACCCTGATATACAGTCCCTTCAGGACATTGTGCTCTTTGGGCTGAAGGGATTGGCGGCATATGCCGACCATGCGCTTATTCTTGGGCGGGAAGACGATTCTGTATTCGGCTTTATGCATGGGGCCCTTGCGGCAATGACAAGGACCGATCTCAGGCTTGAAGACTGGATCGCGCTTGCGATGAAATGCGGCGAGGTCAATCTGAAGGCCATGGAACTGCTCGATGCGGCAAATACAGGGGCATACGGCCACCCCGTGCCCGTGAAAGTCCCGCTTGGCGCAAAGAAAGGAAAGGCCATCCTCATCTCGGGCCACGACCTCAAGGACCTGGAGGAACTCCTTAAACAGACCGAAGGGAAAGGCATTTACGTCTACACCCATGGCGAGATGCTTCCTGCGCACGGCTATCCCGGATTAAAAAAATACGCCCACCTTTACGGCCATTACGGGACCGCGTGGCAGAACCAGCAGAAGGAGTTCAATAAATTTCCGGGCGCCATAATCATGACGACAAACTGCCTGCAAAAACCGTCGGACTCCTATAAGGACAACATCTTCACCTGCGGTCTTACAGGCTGGCCGGGCGTTGAGCACATCGGGGAGCGCGATTTCACCCCCGTTATCCAAAAAGCGCTGGAAATACCGGGCTTTACTGAGGACGTGAAAGGCAAGGAGGTCACGACCGGCTTTGCAAGAAACGCGGTGCTGGGTGTTGCGGACAAGATCATCGAGGCGGTTAAAAACAAACAGATACGCCATTTCTTCCTGGTTGGCGGGTGCGACGGAGCGCGGCACGGACGAAATTACTACACCAATTTTGTTGAGAAGACGCCGAAGGACACCGTCGTGCTTACCCTGGCCTGCGGAAAATTCAGGTTCTTCGACAAGGAGCTTGGAAATATCGAGGGGATACCAAGGCTGCTCGATATCGGCCAGTGCAATGACGCCTACTCCGCCATCCAGATAGCCCTTGCCCTTTCAAAGGCCTTTGGCGTGAGCGTAAACGAGCTGCCCCTCTCGCTTGTGCTCTCCTGGTACGAGCAGAAAGCGGTATCCATACTCCTGACCCTTTTGTACCTGGGCATAAAGGACATACGCCTTGGGCCCACACTGCCTGCGTTCATCACAAAAAACGTTCTGGATGTGCTCGTAAAGAATTTCGATATAAAACCCATAGCGGAAACGCCGGAAGAAGACCTGAAAACTATTCTTGGCGAGGATTTCTGCCGGGCGGAAGAACCGGCGGCGTAAGTAAAAATGGATTAGGACAGGTTTTTTTCTTTTTTCAAAAAAAGGAGGCCAATCTCGGGCCTCCTTTTTTATTTTACTTCCATCCAGGCGCGTCCCTTGCGCCAGCGGAGGCGTACGGGAGTCCCGAAAAAAGAAGAAAGATTTTTTGCGGTAATGACCCTTGCGGTCTCGCCCGCGGAATGGACCTCCCCGGATTTCAAAAGGAGCACGTGAGAGAAAACAGGCAGGACCTCCTCGATGTGATGGGTCACATAGATAAGCGCGGGCGACGGACCTGCGCCAAGCGCGTGCACGCCGGACAAAAAATCCTCTCTTGAAAA
>JAKAEG010000316.1 GCA_021819985.1 Nitrospirota bacterium
ACAAGGCCTATGCCTTCCGCACCGAACTCCCTCGCCAGGCGGGCATCACCGGGCGTATCGGCGTTCGCCCGCACGCCTATCTTCCTGAATTCATCGCTCCATTTCATGATAGTAGCAAAGTCACTGGGGAGCTCGGGCTGTGTAAGTGAAACCTGCCCAAGGATCACCTCACCTGTGGACCCATTGAGCGTTATGAAATCGCCTTCCTTGACGACATGGCTATCCACGACAAAATGTTTCAGCTCTTCGCCGATATTTATCGCCCCGCAGCCGGCCACACAGCATTTCCCCATACCCCTTGCCACAACGGCTGCATGAGATGTCATGCCGCCTCTGGCGGTGAGTATCCCCTGAGCCGCATGCATCCCCCCTATGTCCTCCGGCGAGGTCTCCGCTCTGACAAGGATCACCTTCTCACCTTTCCCTGCCCACTGCTCTGCATCTTCTGCTGAAAATACCACCTTTCCCACAGCAGCGCCTGGTGAGGCAGGAAGGCCCTTGGCGACGACTTTAACCTGCGCCTTAGGGTCTATCGTAGGATGAAGAAGCTTGTCAATCTGATCCGAGTCTATCCTCATGATGGCTGTCTTTTTGTCTATGAGTTTCTCCTTCACCATGTCAATGGCAATCTTAAGGGCTGCTGCTGCCGTCCTCTTCCCGACCCTGGTCTGAAGCATGTAAAGTTTGCCTTCCTGAACGGTGAACTCGATATCAAGCATATCCTTATAATGCTTCTCAAGTTTCTTATAGATACCGTCAAGTTCCTGATAGGCGTTGGGCAACCTCTTTTTCAGTTCATCTATGTGGAGGGGTGTTCTTATCCCCGCCACCACGTCTTCACCCTGGGCATTAATGAGGCATTCTGCAAAGAATCTCTTCGCACCGGTGGAGGGATCTCTTGTAAATCCAACGCCTGTCCCCGAATTGTCCCCCATATTGCCAAAGACCATGGTCTGGACGTTGCAGGCCGTCCCAAGATTGTCCGGTATGTCGTTTAACTTCCTGTATTTGACCGCCCTGTCCCCGAACCATGAACCAAAGACGGCGTTGATCGCCATACCCAGCTGTTTGAGCGGGTCTTCGGGGAAGTCTGAACCGGTTTCCTTCCGGTATATGGACTTGAAGGTTTCAACCAGCTCCTTCAGGTCTTCCGCCGTAAGGCCGGTGTCTTCTTTCTGGCCCTTGGCTTTTTTCATGGCTTCCAGGGCATCCTCGAACTTCTTTTTGCTTATGGCCATGACAATGCTGCCGAACATGCCTATGAACCGCCTGTAGGCGTCGTAGGCGAAGCGCTCGTTACCGGTTTTTCTTATAAGGCCCTGGAGGGTCTCTTTATTAAGCCCCAGGTTAAGGACTGTGTCCATCATGCCCGGCATGGAGAATTTCGCGCCGGAACGGACAGAAACGAGAAGCGGGTTGGATGCGTCACCAAACTTCATCCCCATCGCCTTCTCGACTTTTTTCATGTTATCAAGCACTTGTTCCCACATGCCGCCGGGGTAGCGCTTGCCATTATTGAAATAGGCGTTGCAGGCCTCGGTAGTAATCGAAAAACCGGCCGGGACCGGAAGCCCAAGCCTGCTCATCTCCGCAAGCCCCGCGCCTTTGCCGCCCAGGAGGTCCTTCATGCTGCCCTGGCCGTCGGCCTTTCCCATGCCAAAAAAATAAACCCATTTTTGCCTTTTTTGCCTTGCCGCAACTTTGCCTCCCCTGCTTGCGGCAACCCTTACGGCAGCTTTTTTTGGGGATATTTTTGTCTTTTGTTTTGCGACCTTCCCTGTTTTAGCAGCTATAGCCATCGAAACTCCCTCCAGAGCTGATATAATTTTCATTTTTCCGCAGGAGTTATAATTTACCGCATAAGGCATTGGATTTCAATAGGATTATAGCTGGATGAGGTATTTTTATGGGCCTATAGAATGGTTCAGGCCGCCAAGCGGCGGCGTTTTTCGCTTTCTACGCCATTTTTATGCCCTTCGGGCATCGAATGCCGTCCGCCCACCCACACAAATCGCTGACGACGCCTTTTACTTTATCTTTGCGCCAGCCAGTACGGCCTTTTCGGTCGTAAGGACGGACAGCGTCCCTTCGGAGTCCGTTGCGGCAAGGAGCATCCCCCTGGATTCAAGCCCCATGAGCTTTGCCGGTTTCAGGTTGGCCACTATAATGACTGTTTTGCCTTCCAGTTCTTCCGGACTGTATTGCTTTCCGATTCCGGCTATTACCTGCCTAGGGCCTTCTTCGGCCAGATCCACCTCCAGGCGGAGCAGCTTGTTGGACCCCTTTACGGGTTCAGCCTTCAGGACCTTGCCGGTCTTCAGCTCTACCTTTGCGAAATCTTCGATGCCTATAAGATTTTCCGTTTTTTGCTCCGCGGCGGGCTGAACAGCTTCTTCCTGCTTTTTTGATTCCTCCTGCAATTTTCGGGTCTCCTTTTGCTTTATTTCAGGGGTTCCGCTAATTTTCGTCTTCGCTATTAAGGGTGGGGCTAATACAATTCTTGGGAAAAGGGCATTTCCTTTGTTCACTTTTATTCCGGGAATCGGATATTCGCCCCATTCGATTAGTTTGGGATTGCTCCGCAGTTCTTTTTCAATATCTTGTTCTATCCCAAGTTGATTCCATATCTCCTGGGCAGTGGAAGGCATTACTGGATAAATATATATAGCTATCAATCTAAGAGATTCGGCCAGTGCGTAAAGAACGTTAGAAAGGGTAGCTTGGTCTTTTTCTTTCCACGGGGCAGAGTCTTCTATGCATTTATTGACCCATTTAACAGCGATTTCCCAAAAATAATTGAGGGCCGCGAAAAAATTCAGATGGGCGTAATGGTTTTCAAATACTTGGTCCTTTTCCAAGTTCAAAAAGGTCTCTTTTACATCGCCTTCTAATGTTAGTTGCTGTCCCGATTCTGAGTAGATATTTTTCCTGAATTTAATAGAGATTGGTTGGGGAATAGTGCCTTCTCTATATTTCTCAATCATCGTTAAGGTTCTGCTTAAAAGATTCCCAAGGTCGTTTGCGAGGTCCGTGTTGACCCTCTGGTCGAGCGCCGATTCTGAAAAATCACCATCATGACCAAAAGGTATTTCCCTCATGAGGAAATACCTGAAGGCGTCCACCGCGTGCTCGCGCTTTATTCCATAGCCTTCCAATTTATGGCAAACCTTTGCCGGGTCCACCACGTTGCCAACGGACTTGGACATCTTTTTCCCTTCTATGGTCCACCAGCCGTGGGCGAATATCGTGCGGGGCAGGGGAAGCCCAAGGGCCATAAGCATCGTGGACCAGTAGACAGCATGGGTAGTAAGGATGTCTTTTCCTATAAGGTGGGCATCCGCGGGCCACCAGTCCACTTCAGCGGGTGCAAGATAACCGGGCCCTGAATAGTAGTTCACCAGGGCATCGAACCAGACGTAGGTGACGAACTCCTCATCAAAAGGCAGGGGGATCCCCCAGGAGAGGCGTTTTTTGGGCCTTGATATGCAGAGGTCCCCCAGGGTCTGGTTCTTTAAAAATCCCAGCACCTCGTTCTTCCTCGTATCAGGCTGGATATAAGAAGGATTTTTTTCTATGTATTCAATAATACG
>JAKAEG010000020.1 GCA_021819985.1 Nitrospirota bacterium
TTTAGCCGAATAGAAGTTTTGGGGCCTTAAAATCTATCTCAAAGTCATTCTTTAAATGGATGCCCGACTAATACCCTCGGGCATGACGAATCTTTTCCAGGCTTTTGACGTCATTCCCGCGGAGGCGGGAATCCATTTTCCGGGTTTGAGATATTGACGTTCTAGTCTTTCTCGGCCAACTTGCCCAGTCCTACGATCCTGTCGTTTTCCTCCAGATCCATGAGCTTCACTCCCTGGGTGTTCCTGCCTATAATGGATATGCCTTCCGCGGGCATTCTTATGGTCTTGCCGGAATTGGTGATGAGCATAAGCTCGTCCTCATCGCGCACCTTCATGAGGCCCACGGCCTGCCCGCCTCTTTCCGCGACCTTTATGGAGATGACCCCTTTTCCGCCGCGCCCCTGCACCGGGTAATCTTCTATGTGCGAGCGCTTTCCAAGCCCTTTCTCCGTAACGGTCAACAGAAGATTTCTCTCCTCGACCATATCGGCGGAGACGACCTCGTCCTTCTTGGTCAGCCGGATGCCTATTACGCCTTTTGCGCTTCGTCCCATGGAGCGGACGTCCTCTTCATTGAACCTGATGGCGTACCCCTTCCTGGTGCCTATGATAAGGTCGTTCTGGCCCGAGGTGCGCCTTACAGCGATAAGCTCGTCCTTGTCGTCCAGGTTTATGGCGATAATGCCTTTTCCGCGCGGGTTGGAATACTCATTGAGGGCGGTCTTCTTTACAATTCCGTTTTTCGTGAAGAACACCAGATAGCCCTCTGTAAAGGTCCTTACCGGCAGCGCGGTGCTCACCCTTTCGCCATCGGAAAGCGCAAGCAGGTTAACAAGCGCCTTGCCCTTCGCGGCCCTTCCGGCCTCCGGAATCTGGTAGATCTTCAGCCAATAGAGCCTTCCAAGGTTCGTAAAGAAAAGCATGTAATCATGCGTGGAGCCTATAAAGAGCTGTTCCACATAATCTTCCTCGCGGGTCTCCATGCCGATGAGCCCCTTGCCGCCCCTGTGCTGGCTGCGGTAAGCGGAAATCGGGTGGCGTTTTATGTAACCGTTATGCGAAACGGTTATGACCATCTCCTCCTCGGTAATGAGGTCCTCAATGGTGATCTCTTTCTGTGCCTCTATTATTTCCGTGCGGCGGGGATCGGCGTATTTTTCCTTTATCTCGCGCAGCTCTTCAGAAATGATATTCTTCTGGCGGGTCTCGCTCCCCAGGATGTCCTGAAGGTCCGCGATCTCCTTCAGCGTCTGGTCGTATTCCTCTATTATCTTATTTCTCTCAAGCCCGGTCAGGCGCTGGAGTTTCATATCCAGGATGGCCTGGGCCTGGATCTCCGTCATGCCGTAGCCGCTCATAAGCCCTTGTCTTGCGGCTTCCGGGTTCTGGGCGGCCCGGATAAGGGCTATAACATCGTCCAGGTGATCGAGGGCTATTTTCAGGCCTTCTAATATGTGCGCCCTCTCCTGGGCCTTCTTCAGCTCGAAACGCGTCCGTCTGATGATGACGTCCCGCCTGTGCTGCAGGAAGTACCCCAGCATACGCTTAAGGGACAGCACCCTTGGCTGCCCGCCCACAAGGGCAAGCATGTTGATGCCGAAGGTGGACTGCATCTGGGTGTGCTTGTAGAGGTTGTTCAGGACCACCTCGGAAGCCTCAGCCCTTTTTATCTCTATTACCACGCGTATGCCGTCGCGGTCGGATTCATCCCGCAGGTCGGAAACACCTTCTATCTTTTTTTCACGCACCAGCTCGGCTATTTTTTTAATGAGGGATGCCTTGTTTACCTGGTACGGAAGTTCAGTGACGATTATGCTTTCTCCGCCCTTGTGCTCGCGTTCTATGCGCGCCTTGGCCCTTACCTTTATGAGTCCACGTCCGTTCTCATAGGCGCTGGTTATGCCTTCCATTCCGTGGATAACGCCTCCGGTGGGGAAGTCCGGCCCTTTGACCGCCGTCATGAGTTCCGCCGTACCGGCCTCCGGTTTTTCAAGAAGCATTAGCAGGGCGTCCGTTACCTCGGAAAGATTATGAGGAGGGATATTAGTTGCCATACCGACAGCTATGCCCGCCGAGCCGTTTATAAGCAGGTTTGGCACACGGGTGGGAAGGACGACCGGCTCTACCGTGGTTTCGTCAAAATTGGGGATGAAATCCACCGTGTCTTTGTCTATATCTTTTAAAAGCTCCTCAGCTATCTTTGAAAGGCGCGCTTCGGTGTAACGATAGGCCGCCGCCGGGTCTCCGTCTATGGAGCCGAAATTGCCCTGGCCGTCCACAAGCGGTGCGCGCATATTGAAGTCCTGCGCCAGTCTGACCATGGCGTCATAAACAGCCGAATCCCCATGAGGATGATATTTTTTCAGGACCTCGCCTACGACACCAGCGCTTTTGGAGTATTTTCTGGTAGGAAGCAGTCCTTCGCGGAACATGGCGTAAAGTATCCTGCGCTGCACGGGCTTGAGCCCGTCCCTTACCTCCGGAAGCGCCCTGCCTATGATAACGCTCATCGCGTAATCCAGGTAGGATACTTTCATCTCCTGTTCTATATTTATCTGTGTCTTCATTTTAAAGCTCGGGTCCCCCTCAAGTAGTGGAAAAATCTATTTATTTTAACATAATTATGAGGGTTTCGGGGGTATTTGGAAAAACCAAAAACAGAGGCGGAGCCCCAAAATAAAAACAAGGGCGGCGGGTGAGAAATTCTATGTCTTACTGCGGTTTTATGTTGATCGTCATCCTCGACGTGCCGCCATGGCCGTCGTTTGCCGTTACGGTCACATTGGCGCTCTTCAGGCCGGGCGGCACCTTCCATTCGATGAGCCCGCTTGAAGCGCCTATGGTCATCCCCGCAGGCGCGTTCTCAAGGGCATAGGTAAGGGTGTCGCCGTCTGGGTCGGTTGCGCTTAACTGCGCCGTATAGAGGACCCCGTCGAATGTGGTGCTGACCTGCCGGTCGAACATGGGCGGCATGTTCGCTATCCTCCTCTGAAGAACGATCGGCTGACCGCAGCCCTGGGCGCCGCAAGGGGTTATCTTTACCGCGATCTGGTCCCCCCGTTTAACCGGTATTGCCAGGCTGTTTGAGTTCCCGGCGAAATTGCCGTTTACGGACCATTCATAGACGATATTAGTGGCGCTATCGGCCGCATGAGCTTCCACATACAGGGTGTCTCCCGGTTTGAAGACCTCGGGCATCAGCTTTACTTTCACGATCTCCAGAGGGGCGTCCCCGATGGTTACGCTGTTTGATTCTACTTCCACGCCATTCACGAAAGCGGCCGCCTGGACAACATCGCCCTTGGACAGGTCTTTCGTATCGAACTCAAGAGGCGAGTCAGAAATTCGCTGCACCCCGTTTACCATCCATTGGACCTGGGTTGCCTGATCATCCAGCCCAAACCCGCTGGCCGAAAGCTTTAATACCGTATTTACATAAGCCTGCCCCGGTATGATCTCAAGTTTCATATTGGCCTTTTGGAAATTGGGGGCCTGGCCGGATGGCTGAACGGAAGGGGTATTTTTGATTGCGGATAATTGGAGAGCGCTGTTTTCCCCCTGCTCAGGAGCTTTCACTCCGGCATGAAACAGAAAAAATCCCATGGCAAGCGCAAGCACAAATATCAGGGCAAAGAGGACCGGCTTGTTTTTGAGGATTTTTTTGCGTTTCCCTTTGAAAAAGGCATCAACGGCGTCTTCGACCCTGTATATGAGATGTTTTAATTTCACGGTAGCGGTTTTTAAAAAGCCATATTCTTCAGTACTGATAAACCGCCGAGAGCTTTGAGCGCTCCTGGCTGTTATTATTGCCCATTGAAAGCACCGCCAGGGTGTATATATACGGCATCGCCTGGACCGTTATATCTCCTGTCGACACAACGCCAGTCTTTACAAGCCCTGCCGCCTGCCCCGTATTGCCTGGGATAGTATCCACTATCTTGGCGTAAACTTTGTAATTCCCCAGGGTTGCGACCATATCGTAGCTGGCATTATTACTGTTCGGATTATCATTCGGGTTTAATGTAATAGAGTTGCTGCAGCTTGCGGGCCAGCTCCCGGTGGGAAGTGTCATTTTGGCGGTGGTGCAGGCATTGCCTTCCGCAGAAAACTGAAATGGGAATCCGGCCTGGAAGCCGGGTATCCCCAGGGTATCTATTATCTGCTTCTCCATGCTCAGGCCGCCCATGCCGGCGTCGAGGGCGGTCGCGTATCTCTTTTGCATCCCCGATATCTCCGTGCCGGCCTGCACCATGTAGATGAGGGCGGACATTATTAAAAGCGCCACCACGGACAACACCATGACGATTACCAGCGTCAGGCCGCGTTCGTTGTTTATGGGGTTAATTAATTTCATTCTCCTGTAAGGTCCATCGGATGTTCGACTATGGTATATACTTTCCACCTGTAATTCAATTGGCCGTTTAAAAGATTAGGGAAATTGTTGCCCATGGGATCATTCATGGGTATCTGGGCCGCCGACGTGTAAGAGGGCTCCTTCTGGCCCTCCTGGGCCAGTATATACACAAGGACCTCCTTTAGATTCTGACGTATCTGGGCAGCGGAATATGTTGCCACAGTTGTGCCGTTATCATAAATGTTGTTTGCAAGCTGGAATTCCACCTTCATATTGGCAACGCAGTCCAGGACCGGAAAATAAGAAAAACCGCCCCCATTCACTTTGTCCGGGTTCATGATTGCCTTCACCAGCTCCCCCGTTCCGGGGGCGCATCTTAAAGGCACCTTCGCGATTGCCGGGCTGTTGGTTATGAAATAATCCGCCCTGTTGAAAGGCATGCGGAGGCCGTTTGACGCGTCAACAGTATTGGCCACCCCGTAGATCATGTTTGTCTGTTCGGTGCTTGCCGGGGCGTAAGGCGCGGTGTTGTTATACGTAACAGAGAACGCCCCGGCATTGTTCACAAGCGAAATCGTATTATCGATTGTGGAAAGCACGATGACATTGTCCGAGTTAACAAAATCATCATTGACATTGCCCCATACCCTTTTCACATTACCCATCCTGAGCGTTGTGGACCTGCCGGCTGCGCTGTCGGTCATCGAGGCCGCCATTTGGGATTTGATAACAATCCAGTCGGAGCCGAACAAGCCCCCTCCCGGCACGGTGAATATGGCGCGCGGCGGATTGGAAGGGGCATCATCCGTAGTTGCATTGGCGACAGACGATTCGGCATAAGCCACTCCGTTTACCACCCAGGGCAAGCCGTATCCCGCGCTATGAATCTCCCTCCTCAGGTATTCAAGTCCCAGTTCGCTTCCGATATCCGTTTGAGCGACCCTGCTTTCCTGCTTGAAACGGGCGAAGAGCTGCGCGAACAGGCTGGTGGTGGCCATGATCGCAAAAAGCGATATGACGAGGGTGACCATAAGCTCAACTATCGTAAAGCCGTTTTCCGTGCCCTGATATTTTTTAAGACCGGTTTTAAAGTTCCGTATCATTATTAATTGCCCGTAGTGCTCGCGACCACAGATTGAATGGCATGCTGGTATGTCTGCCCCTTCCACTGCCATTGCACAGTCACGATGACCTGATTGTCATTGGGAGAGATATTTGCGACTGTATTGGATACACAGAAATTCTCTGTAAAATTGCGGAATTTCACGTTAAAAGCAACAGAATTTTGTATCGCCCCGTTAGGGAGCTGACAGGTATGTCCCGATGTAGACGGGCCATTTGGAGTGGGCGTTGTCATATTCGCCGGGGCCGCGTTGGCCCAGTACCTTGTCCCATTCATCGACTGTGCCGCAATCCTTATCGCCTCGTTGCGGAGCATGTTCCTGGTGTCCGAGTCGATGGCCAAAAGGGAGGTCTGAAGCACCGCCATGAATATGAACAGGAAGAGGACAAGGGAGATCATCACCTCCACCAGCGTGTCGCCTTTTATATTTAAATATTGAGATCCCCTGCGAAAAGCCGCAGGAAATCTAATGTAAGGAATTCTTTTAATCATATTCGCTCGCTTGACCCCCATGTCAAGGACTAGTCCCCAAGCCGGGGGGAATACGCTCGCTATCCATTTAATTGGTAACACAGTTGGGTGCCGTCCACAGGCCCAGTGACATGCTGGTTGCCGTCCAGGTAATACAGTTCAGCTGGGGCTGTTTCGGAGAATAAAAATAAATATTGTTGCTTCCGGAAGCCAATAGCCCGTCGGGTGAAATGGTTATCTGCCCGGGGTATTGTTGCATTTTCACCTGGCCGCTGATCGTGGTGTTCACGATCAAGGCGTCCTGTGCCGTATTGAGCGCTCCGCTTCCATCGGGAAGAGGAAACGTATCGACATAGGCTTTATACCCGGTGGGTGTAAACGTCACGAAGACCATCCTTTTTTCTGTTACCGCCGCCTCCCTTGCCTTCATAATATCGGAATACGCCTGCTTGACCGTGGATTCCGCCCTGAACTTGTTTTCCCATCCATCAAGACTGAACCCGATGCTGGCCATTATGGCCAGTATGGCGACAACGATTAGAAGCTCTATGAGGGTAAAGCCGCCCTGCCCTTTCAAACAGCTATTTTTCCTCTCTTATATGCAGCATCATTTTTAAGGGCGGAGGCGAGGTAAAGGTGGGTGAGCCTGCCGTTGGCGCCTCGCCTTCAATGGCGTTCGTTGTGCTTCTGCCTCCGTGCTCGGTAAGCGCCGTGCTCAGGTTTATCTGCTGGATGCTGCCGGTAGAAACCTGCACAAGGGCCACGCCATGGCCCGCCATAGTCCCGGCCAGCGAGGCCCCGTTATTATAATAGGCCGCCCATAGAAAGCTCTTGCCGGCAATCCCGCACTGTTCATCGTACGGTTTATAGGTGGTGAAATAAACCGCGCCCGTCGGGCTGGCATACGGGTCCGTGAGCATCCTTTCCGCGCCATAATAAAGGCTGTCGTCACTGCTGGGGCAGGATGTCTTGTCCCCAGGGCAGGTAACGCTCCATTGAGAATTAGAACAGCCGGTGGGCACCGGGCATTGCTCGCATGTAGAGTTGACCAGGGCCAGGTCCCCCGTGGTGTCCCAATATGAATAACAGCCTGCGGTATCAAGAGCTATGTACCAGCCGTAATCACCGCTTGGAATGGTCACCCCTGTGGTGTTACTGAGGGGCACATTCACCAGGTTTGTTGTGCCGCTCAGGCCGCTGGCACAGCTTGTAGAGCAGTTCTTGTATCCCGAAACGTTAGGGTTGGAGTTGCAGAAAAGGGATGTGTTGTTTAAATAGCAGGGGTCCGTCATCCCAACCAGATAATTCGGATTTGTCATGTCGTCCACGACCGGCTGGGTCGTATAGTAAGAATAATAGTCCCTGCCGGTCCCGAAATAAAGCCAAAGCTGGTTTGTAATGTTATTCTGCAAGCGGCTAACGCTGGTCGTAACCGGCCCTATGCCGTCTATCACCTTGGAGAAAGTCCATTGGCTGGGGTCCGGGTCTCCATTTGAATCGACGAATTCCTTGGCATTATTATCTACCGTAAGGATCCTGCCCACACCGCCCCGGGTCCAACCAGGATTGGTGCCCCCTTCGCTCTTTACGTAGCCGCCATATATGGCATCGTCCTGGTAATCCTGATTGGAATCGTTGGTTGCGTTGAAGAGGTCTCCGGAGAAGGCGTCCGGTATCGCGGTATCTATAGTCGTTACAAGCGTGCCGGTTGCCAGGTCGACGACGAAATACTTCAGGTTCTGGTTCGAGTATCCCAGGAACTGGTTATAGGTGGTATTTATGGGCCCGGTCGGACCGGAACCGAAAACGGCAAACCAGCGGCCGTTTTTTAAGTTGTCCGGGCTGCCGCTAGTCGTCGCGCTGACGCGCACGATAGCCGGCCCGGTCGTGGCAAATCCCAGATTCGGATTTGAAAATTCCCAAAGGAGCTTTGGGTGGTCTTCGTCGGTTACGTCCAGCGCGAAATAAGAGGAATATCCTATCGGGCTGCCGTTTACGGAAGTGGGAGTGGTAACGCAATAATCGTTGGTCACCGGATTACTGCCCGGAATCGGATTGGAAGACGAGTAGCAACTGGCGCTGGAGCTGCTTGCCCCACCCATCCGCATGCCTCCTATGAGTATTGTCTTCCAACTGGTCTCCTCTTTTGTGCAGTTCCAGTAATTGGTAGTAGAACAATCGGAGGGCTTGGCTATACTCGCATCGAACACATAAGGGGTCAGGTCCACGGTATAGACATGGCTGTAACCGGGGCCTGCTCCCGGATATTCTCCATATCCAGGATATGTATTGGACCCGGAGTATCCGGGATCGCCGGATTGAAGGGGAATACTGGAATCCACTCCTGCAATGTATTGCAGGTATGGCAGGACGTTTTCAGGGATAAAGGCCCATCTTTCCGCTCCAAAGGCCGTTCCGGTCCCGCAATCCGGAGGGGTTGAGCCGTTCTTGCATGTAAGCTGCGCCTTGGTATTTGAATTGGTAAAATTCACATTGAGCAGTCCCATATTAAAGGCGTGGAGCATCCCGTCATTGCTGCCGGCGTACACCGTGCCCCTGTTCAGATAAGTTGAGCTTTTCGTAAAGAGCGAGTAAGTCGTATCATTATAAGTTTTCGCGTACCCGGGATTAAGCGGCATCCAGGACACGATCTTCGGGGTCGAATCAAGGATGTCCCCCAGCTTCCAGACGTTGTAATTCCCGCTGTTATCGGCATCGACCGTCCTGCTCCTGTAATCGTCGATGCCGTCGGCATCCGGGTCGTACCCGGTGAGGTCATAACCTTCGGTCCACTGGATAACGCTGTCCACTCCGTTGTAAAGGTTGCTTACATTAAGATACGGGCCGACAGCGGTATCATTGCTCTCCGAGAACGAGACCATATTGGCTATGCCGGACGGGAGGGGTATGTTGGTGTAAATGGACCTTGAGGACGGGCTCTGGTTCCAGAGTTTCAGCCCCGCTTCCCACAGGTTATTGAGGCTTTCAAAAGGAACGGGTGAATTTTTGCCGTCAACGCCGGTGTCTTCAGCTCCGGTCGAGCCGTTTGCATTTGATAGAAACCTGTCAGCCATGGTATTGCCGAGGTTCTGGTCAAAATAAAACTGCACGACATCGTCCTTGGTCAGGGTGAGATTATAATCATTGTCCGGTTCAAGTGTATTGCTGTAATTGAAGAACGGGTCCACGTAATACCAGAAGTCATGCACCGCGCCGGTCCAGTTTATGACGTCGTTGCCGAAGGAGCGCCTGGGATAGAAGACCGCCTGCACCAGGCTGGCGCCGCTGCCCTGACCTGACGCAAGCACCGATGCCGCCGTGCCCGAGGAGGCCCGTTTGAGCATGGAGGAAAGCGCGTTTGTCAAGGCGTTTTCCAGGTCCGTTCCCTCCGAGGCGTCAAAAAAATTATCCGGATCGCCAGTCCCGCTGGTGGTCCATTCGGACTGATGCCCGACATCGGGCTTATTATCGAGACTGCCGTTAAACCCTCCGTTTATAGCCGCATACTTTAAAAGTGTAGAGCTGTAGCCGTGCCCGAATGCATAGACCGTATAGAGGCTTATGGAATTGATGCCTCCGGGTTTGCCGGGTTGCATTTGCCTGATATCGTCCGCTGCGCCGCCTATCCCGGTTGGGTTGCCGTCGTGCATCCAAAGGGCCACGTCCTCCAGCCCGGCGGCGGCATTTCCTGCCGGACAGGACAAGAAAGAAGGTTCGGCCGGATAAAGGACCGTTCCGGCGGGGCATGTACCTCCATAGTAAGCGGGCGTGTGGCCGTCCGAACACATGGCCGGGCAATTGCCTGTAAGGCTGCCGTCGCTTAATGAACCCGAATTCGTGCATACGAATGGAGACTGCTGGGCGGCCCAGTTTGTTATTTCAGATGGGATCTCGCCGTCCTCGCACGGCTCGCCGTCCGTAATGAGGAGGACAAAACTTTTTGAGCACGTGGGATACTGGGTCTTCCCGCCGCTTCCGTAATTGTAAGGGTCATCATTTGAATTGACCGTATATTTGCCGCCCGAGTAATTAGGGCCCGGTCCGGTCGGGCATTGGTTGAAATCGCCCGATGCCTGGCCCATATAACCTGCCACCTCGAAAAGGGCCTCCGCAGTCGGAGTATTGGAGGTGGGCTTCGTATTATTGATCTGGTTCACAACCGACGACAGGCTCTGCCCTGCAACATTAACAATTATATTGGCCCCGTCGCCATTGCCATTTCCGTAGGGTGGCTCATTCCATGGCGAACCGAAAACCGCAAGCCCTACCCTAGCCTTGGCGGCCACTACCCTCTGAAGGACACCCTCAACCCCTATGGGGACCTGGACCTTGACGTTAAAGGTGTTCACTTTTATATTGTTCTGCCAGACCTGGAATTGGCCGTAGGACGAGCTCACAACTGATTCGAAAGTCGGATAAGGGCTTGAATAAGGGGTAAAATCCCCGGGGCTTGCCACCTGCTTGTAAGCCCCCCTTGATGTTGAGTCAAGCCCTATCCCCACAAGCCTGTCATAACCCTTGCTATCGGAACCGCCGCCATAGCCGCACCCCCTCGAGCCGTCGCATAATCCGCCGGTCAGGGCCTTCCGGGCCACGTCTGTCTCTCTCATCGTGAGCCAATTGAGGAAGTTGCCGTCCCAGTCGCTGGCCGGGTTGGGATTGGTGACACTGCTCGCAATTGTGGGATTTGTGGGATTTAAGGGGTCGGGGATAAACCTGCTGCTTGAGTATTGATACCATATCTTCGAATTAAAATAGCCGTAATAAGTATTTGAGGAAACATACCCTGTGCACGGGCTTGCGGAGTTGGAGCAATCATTGCCGCTGTCTTTATAGGCGTAATTGTAAAAACTTCCCGAGTTGTCCAGAAGTATCATTATGTTCGGCTGCACATTCTGGACAACATATGAGGGGACGATAGAATAATCGGCGTTTGACATGGCCAACGCGCCGCCGGAGAAGGCCAGGTTCAGAATAAGGAAAAGCAGCAGAGCAATATGGCGTCTCATGGAAAAAATAATCCCCCCGTCTGGCTCATTGGATCAAACGGCTCTCGAACACCATTATTACATTGAGTGCGCCGTCCTGGAAAAACAATTTTACCTCCCTGCCCCTCACAAGCTGCGACTGGGAACTGGTTTGCCCCATCTGGTTTCGTATGGGGACTCCGGTAAAATCATAATATTTCCCGTCCACCCGGATGGCCCCGGACGTTACCTCCTCTATGTGCCCCTCTATCATTGTGGTCTTGTCCCGCTGGTACCAGGGCTGCGCCGGGGCAGTCTTTACCTTTCTCCCGGCCTCGGCTGCCGTGCTCGATGAGAACAGGACAGCAGCCGCAACCATTAATATCAACAACTGTATAACTTTTTTCCCCACCATTTAAATGACACCTCGCTCATATTAATATGCAAGGAACATGCCTTTTGTAAATGCCTGAACTATCAAGGGCTTTTGATAATTGAACATGCCGCATCTATGTAATTGATTACATAATTTATGTAATCAATTACATAGATGCTCATCATGCCTGAATGTCTTTAGCGGGCATCCAATCTAAAAAAAACCTTTAAAGTGGATGCCCGGCTCATACCTCGGGCATGACGTCTCCTCTTTGACACGCTTTAATTTTTGTCCGTCATTCCCGCATGTCTTTAGCGGGAATCCAATTTGACGTTTTTTAATTGAATTTGGCGCGGGAATGACGTCAACTGCCTTCATTATCAGTACCCCTGCTTGGGGGAATGACAACAAAGAGGAGTTGCCAATAGTGGCTTCCTTTTCTCTTCGGGAACAGGGGCGAGGGGAAGGGAGGATATGATAAAATACGAAGGAATGATAAAAATCGTCAAGCCCCGCCATTCTCTCGCGGGAAAGCTGATCCTCTCAGTAAGCGCCGCCATGACTTTCGGCAGTCTCGTATTCGGCCTCCTGTTCATCCATTTCGAGCAACGGGTGCTCCTGAAAGCGGGCTTCAGCGCGGTCGAGGTGGACCGCGTCATGCATTCCGATATGGTCGCCACCGTTGTCGCATGCGCGCTGTTTGTCCTTATCATATCCGGGATGCTCTGCATCATCCTATACAAGCTTGTCTCAAAACCCGTTGCGGAACTCGAGGCCGGTATGATCAGGATAGCCAAAGGCGACCTGGACCAGCAGATAAATATCGATTCAAAGGACGAAATAGGCCTTTTGGCGAAAATATTCAATTCGATGACGAGCGATCTGAAACGTTACCGTCAGGATATGGAGAACTGGACCAATACGCTGGAAGATGAGGTGAAAAAGAAGGCCCAGGAGGTAATAAAGACCCAGGACGAACTCATCAACACGGAAAAGCTGGCCTCTCTTGGAAGGATGGCGGCCGGCATCGCGCACGAGCTGAACAGCCCCCTTACGGGCGTTGTCACATTCGCCCACCTGCTTAAAAGCCGCACCCCTGAAAACGAAGCCCAGGCCCATGAGGACCTTCAGGTCATAATAGAGCAGGCCGACAGGTGCTCGAAGATCATAAAAGGGCTGCTTGGATTTTCCCGCCGGACAGGGTTCGAGATGGCCGAGATTAACCTGAACGCCCTGCTTGAAGCCACCGTGGCCATGGTCAGCCACCAGGCGCGTTTTTACAATATCAATTTCACGCTCGATTTCACCACGGGGCTGCCCGCGGTCCTTGCCGATCCGAACCAGATACAGCAGGTCTTTTTAAATATGCTTCTGAACGCCTCTGACGCCATGAGCGAAAAAGGGGCCATAAACATCACCACCAGACCGCTTTGCCTGGACGGCAAAGACATGATAGAGACGGAATTCAGCGATACCGGCCCGGGCATTCCGGAGGCCAACATAGGAAAGATCTTCGAGCCCTTC
Organism: Nitrospirota bacterium; assembly: GCA_021819985.1. GTDB lineage: Bacteria > Nitrospirota > Thermodesulfovibrionia > Thermodesulfovibrionales > JdFR-88 > JAKAEG01. The sequence goes on from JAKAEG010000020.1 coordinate 12,816, forward strand.
TTTACGACAAAGCCTGTCGGCAAGGGAACGGGGCTTGGGCTTTCCGTCAGTTACGGCATCATTAAAAAGCACGGGGGAGACATCCTGGTAAAAAGCGGGCCCGGCAAGGGCGCCAGTTTTTTCATAAGACTCCCTGTACAGAGAAAAGGAGAGTGGATAAATGCGAAAAGCGCCGAGCATATTGGCCATTGATGACGAGGAGATCGTGCGCATGAGCTGCGAACGGATCCTCAGGCCTGCCGGTTTTGACATAGATACGTCCGCGGACGGCCCCAATGCGCTTGAAATGATCGGGGTAAAAAAATACGACCTCGTGCTGACGGACCTGAAGATGCCCACCATGGATGGCCTGGAAGTAATGGGCGAGATAAAAAAAAGGCTCCCCGAGGCAAAGGTCATCATCGTCACCGGTTACAGCACTCTCGATAACGCCGTGAAGGCCACGATGACAGGGGCCTACAACTATATAGAGAAGCCCTTCAGTCCGGAGTCCCTGCTTGCGGTCGTAAGGGACGCCCTCAAGGAGAAGATTTTTTAAAAATGACGAAGATCCTTGTCCTTGATGACGAGGAGATAATCAGAAAGAGCGCCCTGCGCGTCCTGGAGCCGGCCGGTTATTGGGTCAAGACCACCGCGAGCCCGAAAGAGGCCCTAACATTCGCAGGCACTTTCTCCATAGACCTTGTCCTTTCCGATCTTAAAATGCCTGAAATGGACGGCATCGAATTCCTGAAACGGGTTAAAGAAGTCTCGCCGGATACAGAGGTCGTAATAATAACCGGTTACGGCACGGTGCCGGGGGCCGTTTCCGCCCTGCGCTACGGCGCGTACGATTACATTGAAAAACCGATCAACCCGGAAGACTTATTACTAACAGTGAAGCGTTGCCTTGAAAGGAAAAAACTCCTTACCGAGAACCTGAGGCTTAAACGCGAGGTCAGGGCCCTTTACAGCCTGGAAAACATGGTGGGCAACTCCGCCCCGATGCAGAGGGTGTTCGAGCTTGTCTCCACTGTTGCGGGAGTGGACAGCACCGTGTTAATAACCGGGGGGTCCGGCACAGGAAAGGAGCTTGTGGCCAGGGCAATCCACTTTAACAGCCCCAGGAGGGAAGGCCCGTTCATAGTCATAGACTGCGTGACAATACCGGAGACCTTAATGGAAAGCGAACTCTTCGGCCATATGAAAGGCTCGTTTACCGGGGCCGGCAGTACCGAGCGGGGGCTTATAGATCTGGCCGACGAGGGCACACTTTTTTTTGACGAGATAGGCAATCTCCCCCTGCAGCTTCAGGCAAAGCTGCTGAGGGTACTTCAGGAGAAGGAGTACAGGCCGGTCGGATCGAGACAGACGCTCAAGGCCGATGTAAGGTTCCTGGCGGCAACTAACCGCGATCTCATGCAGATGGTAAGGAGCGGGGAGTTCCGTGAAGATTTTTATTACCGCCTGAACGTGTTTCCGCTTAGAATTCCCCCACTTAGGGACCGGCGGGACGACGTGCCCGCGCTTGCCCACCATTTCCTTAAAAAATACGCGGCCCGGACAGGCAAGGACGTGGAATTCATATCGGCCGGGGCGATGAGGCTTTTGATGGGCTACAACTGGCCGGGAAACGTCCGGGAGCTTGAAAACGCGGTCCACCGGGCGGTCATCCTGGCCCGTTCAAAGACGATAGGCGAAAAAGAGGTAATGCTTGAGGGACTTTTTTGCGAATGCCCGGTCACGTCTCTCCTCACACCTGCCCCTCTCCCATTGGGAGAGGGTGGAGCGAAGCGGAGGGTGAGGGCGACATCCGAAACAGAAGCAGAACCGGAATCATCTGTGTCAGAAACGGCTGAAAACGGGCCGGGACCCGCAACCCCCAATACGTTAAAAAACTTGAGCGCGGAGAAAAAGAGGCTAAGAAAAGAAGCGGCTGGAGGCCTTGAGCGCGCCTTTGTGCTTGAGGCCCTTAAACGAAACGGCTGGAATGTGACCAAGGCGGCCCGAGAGGTGGGCATGGAGAGGACAAACATGCACGCGCTTATAAGGAAATATGGGTTGAAGAAGGAAAAGGGATAATTCATTTCTTAACCCCACCCCTCAAAGTTGGGGGCTGCGCCCCCATACCCCGCTCTACTTAAAATCCATGATGCTTATGGTTTCTTTACTTCCCTTCCTTGTCGCCGTCGAGGGGATAAAGGGGAGGGTGTTCCAAAACACCATTATCTTATCACTTCAAAAATTCCAATTAGATTTGTCAGAATATCATTATCCCAAAAACGCAAAACCCTGTATCCCTCTTTCTCAAACCAATTATCACGGACCCTGTCATATTTTTCTATTTCGGGTTCAGCATGTTGTCCGCCATCGAGCTCGATGATGATCTTTCTTTCAAGGCACACAAAATCTACAATGTATTTTCCCATTGGATGCTGACGCCTGAATTTTAGGCCATTCAAACGCTTGGCGAGCAGATTATGGCATCATGGCGTTATGAAACACGCTGATTATTTCTATTACCTCGGAGTTCTGTTTATAAATCACGGTAAAAGGCGTCCCGGCGATCACCAGTTCACGGGTACCTTTTTTCCTACCCGGCCGGCCCGAATTTGGAAAATTCATTAACTGTCCGGTATGTTTGATGATGTTCACTATGACACCGGCGGCGGCTTCAGGTTTATCATGAGAAATAAACACGGCTATCTGCTCTAATTGCGTTGCCGCTTTCTCTGTCCATCTGATTTTCAAACTTTAGCGCTCCAATATTTAAGGAGAGCATCATGCTCGATAAACTTTCCTTCCCTGGCATCTTTTATTCCGGCCTCTATCTCGCGCAACTGCCAGTCATACTGGCGAATCAGGTCCTCAACTGCCTGCTGAATAAGATACGATCTGGATCTGTCCATGGATTTTGCAATCGTCTCAAGTTTCTCTCTAACCTCATCAGTGAGTCGCACTGTTATTGTCGATGCTGGCATAATATCTTACCTCCTGTGATACATCTTAATACATTGTATCACGAGAGTGTTGTTTTAATAAAGGGAAAAAGGGGGCTGCAAAAACGATAGGAGCCGCGCTTATCTTCCCTCCCTTCACCCTATCCTAACCTCCCCCCTCAAGGGGGAGGAATCTATACGGAAACCCGCAGCAGAGACTGCGGGGACTTGAAACCCCAATAAAAAAAGGGGCCCGGAAAACCGGACCCCTTTTGTGATTCAAGCGAAGGTTTGCTTAAAACGCCATCTCCACGCCGTGCATGATAACGGTAGGAGTGGTGTCAGCAGTTGCCCCCTGCTTCTTGTAGAAGTCGCCTTCGGAAAGGACGCCAGCGTTGAAGAAGTAAGTCAGGTTCTTCGTAAGCTGGTAGGTGGCATTAAAGTCAACTTCGGTACCGATGCTCTTGTTCTGGCCAAGAGCGGTCTGTGCCGCCGTGAGCTCGTTGGCCCTGAGCACGTAGCCGTCAAGGGACAGCTTCAGAGCTTCAGCGGGGTTGAAGTCAACACCTACGTTGTAAACCTGGGTGTTGGCAATACCAGTGTGCTCTTTTCCGGCTGCGGTAACCATGGTGTACTCATATACCAGGGTGTAACGCCTGTCAGAAGAGAGGAAGTTAACGAGCTGCTTGTCCTTGGAGGCATCGCTGCCATCATCGCCGCTGCCGTAAGCGACCGTTGCCCTGATGTTTATGGGAGCAAGCTTGTAGCCAAGGTTCAGCCAGAGGCCGTAGCCCGAGGCATCCACACCGTCTTTCAATTTGCCGAACTGAAAATCTCCTTCAGCCGTGTAGTCCACTCCGGATAAATTGCCCTTGGCGAAAAGGCCGAGGTCCTGAAGGGAGAGAGACTGGCCCGTTGCCAGGAATGTTCCGCTCGGGTCGTTCACATAGGTGTAATCCACGCCAACCGCCTGGCCCGCGAATTCGCCATTGAGCACGGCCACATAAGCGTCGATGTCATGGTTGTCGTTGTTGACGATCTGAGACTGATCGCTTGCCTTGATGGTAAGCAGGGTGATGTGCGTGTTGGGTGTCGGGTTAGTGTACGCAACAACCGCGTCATCGCCAAACTTCCTGTGGTCAAAGAAAAGCGGGGCAGGGCCAAGCGCGAGAGGCATATGGCCTACTTTGATGCCCGCGGGCACGCCAAGAAGGCCGCTGCCAGCATAGTTTATCCATGCCTCGAGGATCCCCAAGCCATTGGACTGTTTTCCGTCAAAAGATCCGTTGCCCCATTCGGAGACGTCATTCGAGCCCAGGTTGGACTCCAGGTGGAGCCTGCCGGAGACAGGGCCTGAAGCTGCGTCAATTGCAAGCCTTGCTCTCTCATCATAGT
>JAKAEG010000317.1 GCA_021819985.1 Nitrospirota bacterium
TCTATGCTGTCCCGTATGAACGATCTTGCAATCCATCCCGCTGTGGTTCAACGAGGCCCTGTAGATCGGTGCGATCTTCATGAAATTTGGCCGTGCCCCGGCAATCAATAAAACCCGCATTTCCGTCCTTTAGCGTTTATTATTTCAGCGTCCCGCCGGAGCCGATCCGCTATGCCCGCAATTTCCGTCATCGCCATTACCGGAAAAATGCCTGCTTTCACCGCTCGTAAAACGGCCACCGTAAAACCGGAGGCCTTCCGGGGCGCTATAGAGCTTTAACAATACGTCCAGATATTTTCCGGCCAAGACTTCCCTGTCGTAATTTAACTGAACAGCCCTCCGCCCGTTCGTGCCCAGTTTCTTCACAAGCTCCCCATCAAGACTAAGCATTTCCACCGCGCTGGCAAGTTGGTCATGGTTTTCAGGCTCAACGTAGACGCCGCATTGCGCCTCCGTCATTATCTGCCGGCTTTCGCCGTCAACACCGAGAATTACCGGCCGCTCCATCGCCATCGCTTCAAACATCTTGGAAGGAATGACTGTCTTGAAGAGGCCGTCTTTTTTTAACAGGACCATGCACACATCCGAGGCCGCCAGGAATTGGGGCATCTTCTCTTTAGGTTGCTGCGGGAGCATAAGGACATTGTCCAATCCCAGTCTCTTTTTTTCTGCCAGGAGCCCTTCCCGGCGGGCGCCGTCGCCCACGAGCAGAAACAGGATCTTTTTTTTATTCTTCAGTTTCTTGGCGGCCAATAAAACCGTTTCCAGCGAGTGGGCCATTCCATGGGTCCCGATATAGGAAACAACAAAACGGTCACTGAGGCCATATTCCTCCGAAATGCCGTTATATTTCGGCAGCGGCGCGTAAGTATTAAGGTCTGCACCGTTCGTTATTACAGAAATGTGCTCTACCCTAACACCCTTTTTCATGATATGGCTTTTAAAGGCATGGGTCAGAGACACAACATGATCAGCCTTGAGATAAAGAAACTTTTCAAGCAGCTCCAAAAATTGAATGACACTGTGCTGTCTGATGGCGCCGACAGAGACAATCGACTCGGGCCAGAGATCGCGTATTTCGAGCACCCACGGCAAGCGTTTCGTGCGGGCAACAAAATAACCAGCCATTCCGCAAAAAAATTGGGGTGAAGTGGAGACAACTATATCGGCATTTTTTACCAGCGGAGAAAGAATTATGGCCGACATCATATAGGACACATAATTGAATGTCCGTTTTAGAAAACCTTCGTTCCGGCTCAGATATGTGAGCACACGCAAAACCTGTATCCCCTCGACTTCTTCCCGCTGCCAAAGGCGGTTTTTAAAACCTGAATAGACAATGCCTTTCGGGTGATTCGGAACGCAGGTGATAAAGGTCCGGGAAGCGGGGGCATTCACTTCCGGAGGGAAATAGTGGGTCAAAAAAAGTATATGCATAAATTTACCCGGCTAAGCGGAACAGTCCAAATTGTAAGCGTTAGTAATTTCATCATTCCGTTTTTTTCTGGTTCCGTAATAGATTTAAAAAATCCCCTGGCCGGCAAAGGACCCGAACCCGCCTGAGTCTAACATTCGAATGTTACAGAAACTTATCACTTTCATGACAGATCAATGAAATTACAACAGAGCTTTCACGGCTGATTAACAGAGCTGCAAAACTGGACCGCCGGTCAATATTTTGAGGGCTTTGAATATTACAAATTATGCAACTGTAAGGTTTGTTATTACAGGAAGGTTTTTAAATTAATTTAATTTAATGATCCATCCGCCTCTGAACGGCAGCGGAGTATCTTTACAGGTGTACGCAAGGACAAGGCACGTTCGCTTTATTCCAAATTCGGGGCAATACCAGCCGTCAGTTCGAAAAATGGATCCGCCGTCCTGCCGGACAATAGTTGCCAGCACATCCGTATCGTGCCGGACTATTGCCACGCGGGCCTCATCAGAAATCTCTACCGAAAGATCAGGGTGTATATGGAGGCGCGATTGAAGTTCATGCCTGCCGCCCCCCTCGATCCTGTCCTCAATCATCAATGATTTGCCCGTCCATGTGACAGCCCGGTGATGAACGGGCTTTCCAGGCAACCTTCGATATCCGTCGTGTGCCCCTTCGAAAAAAAGCGTCCCCCCGCCCCGCTCATCAAGCCGCCCGTACAGGGGGTTTGCGCGGCGCGCGCAGCGATGCGCGCCCCATACCTCTGACTGGTCCCGGCCGTCGATAGTTACGGAATTGTGCCCTGCGCCGCCCCGGTTGTAGCGCCGGGTTTCTCCGTCCTCGTACTGGAAGCAACCGGAATCGACAATGACCCGCCTGCCTTTCAGGGACAGCTCGAAACTCAGGATATCGCTATGCGAATGCCCCGGCTGATACTGCGGTCCGACCGGCCCGCAGTCAATAATCATTCGGGTCCCGGGCTCCGGAGCCATTACATAATACCCGGTGTCTGGAAAGGACCACATCGTTGCCTCGGTAGCTGCGGCCCTTTCACCGCATAGCGCTTCGTAATACCCGGCCAGCTCTGCTGGCTCCGCTTCGATCCCGAATGCCGCGTCATTGAAGAGGGCGATTCTGCCGTCCGGATGGGTCATCCCCAGGAGAAAATGGACCATATCGCGTGCCTTTGTACGGAGCCGTTGTGACAGGCTCCGGAGGGCCGGGGCGTCCTGGCCGCGGCAAAGATTGTAAAGGTCCAGGCAGTCTTCCAGCGCCATGGCATGGTACATGGGACTGCGCTCGAAATGGCCGCCGTCGGGGAGGACCTGTTCATCGAGCTCGGCCGAAAGGATGTGCAGTCCCCGCTTGAGCCAGCGCCCGGCGTCATCCCCGCCAAAAAACAACCCTCCGAAAATAAGCGCTTTCGCGTTTTTAAAGTAGTGATTGGCCAGCAGATGACTCTCAATATTGTCCTCAAGCCAGAGTATTTGGCTGTAAAGACTCTCCAGCCACCCGGGCTTAAGAGAACCCCGGTTTTCCCGCTTGTTAAAAAACTTTATCCAGTTGACCACACGAAGGGAAACCGGAAACGGTTCCCAGGCATCAGGCGCGCCGGGCGGATTAAGGGCGATCCAGTGGTCCAGCAGCCGGATGCAGGAGTCCGGACGGCGTCCTTCGTCGCGGAGGCAGTCAAAATAATGAAGGTTATAACGCCAAAGCTTCGGTTTATCTGTGCTTCTCCAATCTACTTCCCCCGGAGGAAAGGATTGAATAATGTTGATAAACCGGAACTCCCATTCCCCGCCCAGGGAAAGCCGGCGTGGCAGAGAAGGCTGCAGGTGAACACCTTGGCGGACGCGTATTTCCCGCTCAGCTGGCTGGCGGATCCGCTGGGATTTTTTTGTTTCTTTTGATTTTTTTCCTATCCGGCGCTCTACATGGTTGCAGACCTGCCCGAAACGGAGGTAACGGACCGTATAAAAATAGGTGATAAAAGACCCGCCGTCCGGCATCAGCTGCCGAGAATATCCATAATATCGAAACCAATCCGTGTAACTTCGACGATCTCCGAAAAGGCGATAGGAGAAGGCAAGCCGGTCCGCAGCGCCTGAATGAAGGCTGCCGCACAGGCCCTCTGTCCTTTAT
>JAKAEG010000318.1 GCA_021819985.1 Nitrospirota bacterium
TTTCTTGAGATACTTGCCTTTGGATGTGGACGGTTTCGCTTTCACAAGCGAATCTATTGCCGCCATCGTATTGTCCTCAAGCGCGCTCTCGCTGAAAGAGGCCTTTCCGACTATCATATGAATGTTGCCGGCCTTGTCCACCTTGAAATCGGATTTACCGGATTTTATGTCCTTTACAGCCTTGCCCACATCAAAGGTAACGGTCCCAAGCTTCGGGTTGGGCATGAGCCCCCTGGGGCCCAGCACCTTTCCCAGCTTTCCGACAAGCCCCATGACATCGGGGGTGGCAACCGCCTTGTCGAAGTCGAACCAGCCCTGCTGTATCTTTTCGACCAGGTCTTCGGCCCCTACCATATCGGCGCCCGCGTCCAGGGCCTCTTTCTCTTTTTCACCCTTGGCGAAAACTATCACACGGACGGTCTTGCCTATTCCGTGAGGCAGAAGCACGGTGCCCCTTACCATCTGGTCGCTTTTCTTCGGATCGACCCCAAGCCTTACCGCGATCTCGACCGTTTCGTCGAATTTGGACTGGGCGTTTTTCTTCACTATGCCCAAGGCCTCGCCAAGGCCGTATTCCTTGTCAAGCTCAAAATTCTTTAATGCGTTCTCATATTTTTTGCCGCTCATTTTTAAAATCCCCCCTTACTCAGTCTCGACGCCCATGCTTCTGGCCGTACCTTTTATCATCCGGGCCGCACTGTCCAGGGAAAACGCATTCAGGTCCGGTAGTTTCGTTTTGGCTATTTCCATGGCCTGCGCATCCGTGAGCTTGCCGACCTTCTCTTTGCCGGCCGATCCGGAGCCCTTGAGTATGCCCGCGGATTTCTTTATGAGTTCGCTGGCCGGAGGCGTCTTCAAAACGAATGTGAAGGTCCTGTCCGTGTAGATCGTAAGGACAACCGGAACGATCGTGTCGCCCATCGGCGCGGTCTGCGCATTGAAGGCCTTGCAGAACTCCATTATGTTTACCCCGTGCGGGCCCAACGCCGGACCAACCGGGGGAGCGGGATTTGCCTTGCCCGCGGGTATCTGAAGCTTAACCATTGCAGCCACTTCTTTTTTTGCCATCTTTACCCAATCCTCCTGGAATCATCTGAAAAAACAATAAAAGCAAAAAACATTTTCAAAAAATTTAATTTAAATTCCCAACCTGCCCGGCTCCAAAAAAACCGCAGCCGTTCAGGACTCTTCTACTGCCTTTCTTAAGACTTCTCCACCTGGAAAAAGTTAAGCTCCACCGGGGTCTGCCTGCCGAATATGCTGACCATTACCTTCAGCTTCCCGTGGTCCATATCCACTTCTTCCACATAGCCGTTGAAATTCGTAAAGGGCCCGTCTATGATCCGGACCACGTCTCCCTGCTCGAACTGCATCTTCACCTGCGAGGTGACACCCTTTTCGAGCTGCTGGACTATCATCTCCACCTCTTCTTCGTCAACGGCCACCGGCTTGGTGCCGCCCACGAAACTGGTGACCCTCGGGATGCTCTTTACCAGGTGCCAGGTCTCATCGTCGAGTTCCATCTCCACAAGTATGTAGCCCGGATAGAATTTCCTTTCGGCTTCCTGCTTTTTCCCGCCTTTAAGCTGTATGATGCGCTCGGTCGGTATCATTACACGGGATATCTTTTCCTCCATCCCGAGCCTTTTTACCTTGTCCTCCACCGAAGACTTCACCTTCTCCTCGAATCCGGAATACGTATGCACCACATACCATTTTTTTGCCACTGTCTTTTCTACCTCAGTACGGCCTGAATCAGCCGCGAGAGGACCAGGTCTATGACCCCCAGGAACACGGACATTATCAGCACCGATATTATTACTACCTGTGTTGAGCCCAAAAGCTCATCCCTTGAGGGGAAGACCACCTTCTTAAGCTCGACCCGTACTTCATGTAAGAACTGTTTCAGTTTCTGCATAAGCTTTTATTTTATGACAAAACCCCCCTCAAAAGATTTTGGCAGGCCAGGAGGGATTTGAACCCCCAACCCTCGGATTTGGAGTCCGGCGCTCTGCCGTTAGAGCTACTGGCCTATTCAAGTTACAAGCTGCAAGGAACAGGGAACAGACCTTAAAAAATCCCTTGTCACTTGCCCCTTGCTGCTCTCCACTTGTTACACCCCGGTCTCTTTATGAGACGCCCTTTTTTTGAAAAATAAAAAAACTGCTCTCTTTATGCCGCCTTAAGCTTTTGTCTCCTTATGAGACGTATGCTTCCTGCAATGCCTGCAATACTTGCTCATCTCAAGCTTGTCGGGCGTATTTTTCTTGTTTTTCATGGTGGAATAGTTCCTGTTCTTGCACTCCGTACACTGTAAAAGAAGTATCGTTCTCATTTATATGTCCCCCTTCATTATTCCTGAATCGCGGTAACAACACCCGCGCCCACAGTCCTGCCGCCTTCCCTGATGGCGAACCTCAGGCCCTCATCCATGGCAACAGGCGTTATCAGGTCCACAAGGAACGTGACGTTGTCACCAGGCATTACCATCTCCACTCCGTCGGGCAGCTTCACTATGCCCGTAACATCCGTAGTCCTGAAGTAAAACTGCGGCCTGTACCCGTTGAAAAACGGGGTGTGCCTGCCGCCTTCTTCCTTCGTAAGTATATACACCTCACCCTTGAACTTCGTGTGGGGCGTTATCGAACCGGGCTTCGCGAGCACCTGCCCGCGTTCCACGTCCTCTTTGGCTATGCCCCTTAAAAGCACTCCTACATTGTCTCCGGCCCTGCCCTCATCAAGGAGCTTCCTGAACATCTCCACTCCCGTGGCCACCGTCTTTCTGGTCTCTCCGAAGCCCACTATCTCGACTTCCTCGCCTACCTTCACTATCCCTCTTTCAACCCTGCCCGTAACGACCGTGCCCCTGCCCGATATGCTGAACACGTCCTCAACTGGCATAAGAAACGGCTTGTCTATCGCGCGCTCCGGCGTGGGGATGTATGAGTCCACTGCGGCCATCAGCTCCCATATGGGCTTGTACTCGTCGCTCTCCGGATCAGTGGAGGCAGACTCAAGCACCTTAAGCCCGCTGCCCTTCACTATCGGTATTTGGTCGCCGGGGAAGCCGTACTTGCTCAGAAGCTCCCTTACCTCAAGCTCCACCAGGTCCAGCAGCTCCGGATCATCAACCATGTCAACCTTGTTCATGAACACAACTATATAAGGCACGCCCACCTGCCTGGCTAGCAGTATGTGCTCCCTCGTCTGCGGCATCGGGCCGTCAGCCGCGCTCACTACCAGTATCGCGCCGTCCATCTGGGCCGCACCCGTTATCATGTTCTTTACATAGTCCGCGTGACCGGGGCAGTCCACATGCGCATAATGCCTCTTGTCAGTCTCGTACTCAACGTGCGCCGTCGCTATCGTTATACCCCTGGCTCTTTCTTCAGGGGCGTTATCTATCGAATCGTATGACCGGTAATTCGCCATTCCCTTCAACCCCATCACCTTCGTGATGGCCGCCGTAAGGGTCGTCTTCCCATGGTCCACATGCCCGATCGTCCCTATGTTCGCGTGGGGCTTTACTCTTTCAAACTTAGCCTTTGCCATTTATCATGCCCTCCT
>JAKAEG010000319.1 GCA_021819985.1 Nitrospirota bacterium
GCAGGACTTCTGGGCCAAAAAAGATATGTTCTCAAGCGAGCGGCCTGACTCTGGAAAACAGACGGGGCCGAAATTCTACTGCCTGGAAATGTTCCCATATCCATCGGGCAGGATACATATGGGCCACGTAAGAAATTACGCGATAGGCGATGTAATAGCCCGGTATAAAAGGATGCGCGGATATAATGTGCTCCATCCAATGGGCTGGGACTCATTCGGGCTGCCCGCCGAGAACGCGGCCATAAAGGAAGGCGTCCACCCCGCAAAATGGACCCATGAGAACATAGCCTATATGAAAAAGCAGCTCATAAGGCTTGGCCTTTCCTATGACTGGTCCAGGGAACTGGCCACCTGCCTGCCGGAATATTATAAATGGAACCAGTGGTTTTTTATAAAGATGTATGAAAAAGGGCTGGCTTACAGGAAGGCTTCTTTTTTGAACTGGTGCCCATCCTGCTCCACCGTGCTTGCCAATGAGCAGGTAATAGACGGAAAATGCTGGCGCTGCGACAGCACGGTCATACAGAAAGAGCTTGAGCAGTGGTTCCTTAAAATCACGGATTACCAGCAGGAGCTGCTGGAGGCGTCGGACGGACTTGCCGGATGGCCGCAAAAAGTGGTGCTCATGCAGAAAAACTGGATAGGCCGCAGCGAGGGGCTGGAGGCTGAATTCAGGGTCGACGGCAGCGGTGAGCATATCACAGTGTTTACCACCAGGGCGGATACCCTGTTCGGGGCAAGGTTCATCTGCCTGGCCCCCGCCCATCCGCTTGCGGAAAAATTCGCAGACCCGGCTGCCCTTGAAAAAATCAGGGAGCATTACGGCAAGCTGGATGAAAAGCACGGCCTGTTTACGGGCCGGTACGCGGTAAACCCGGCCAATGACGAGAAAATTCCCATTTACGTTGCCAATTTCGTCCTTATGGAATACGGCACCGGGGCGATAATGTCGGTGCCTGCGCACGACCAGAGGGACTTTGAGTTCGCGCAGAAATATGGTATGCCCGTGAAGGTTGTAATAAGACCTGAAAGCGGCGGAGAAGCACCGTATGCCATGGCTTTTGAGGAAGACGGCGTACTGGTGGACAGCGGCCCGTTTACTGGGATGAAAAGTGCTGAGGCGCGCACAAAGATATCCGAACTCATTGAAAACAGGGGCCTGGGCAGGCGGGTTGTCAATTATCGCCTGAGGGACTGGGGTATTTCACGCCAGCGCTACTGGGGCACTCCCATTCCTATAATCTATTGCGAGCGCTGCGGGGCGGTGCCGGTGCCGGAGAAAGACCTGCCTGTGGTGCTGCCGGAAGACGTAAAGTTCACTGGAAAAGGCGGCTCTCCGCTTGCGGAATCCGAAAGTTTCCTGAACACCGAATGTCCTTCATGCAACGGCAAGGCCAGGCGGGAAACGGACACGATGGATACGTTCATGGACTCCTCCTGGTATTATGTCCGCTATTGTTCGAGAAAAGACGGGCCCGCCCTGGACAAGGAAAATATCGGGTATTACATGCCTGTGGACCAGTACGTTGGGGGGGTTGAGCACGCCGTCCTTCACCTGCTTTATTCGAGATTTTTCATGCGGGTGATAAGGGACCTGGGTATATCGGATGTATCCGAGCCTTTTCAGAGACTGCTTACGCAGGGCATGGTCTGCATGGAGACCGTCCGCTGCCCCGAGCACGGATGGCTTTACCCTTCGGAGGCAGAGGGAGAGGTATGCGCCAAATGCGGGCGTTCCGTCGAGCGCGGCAGGACTGAAAAGATGTCAAAATCCAAAAGGAACATCGTCGATCCGGACCACCTGATAAATACTTACGGCGCGGACACGGCAAGGCTTTTCTCGCTCTTTGCCGCCCCTCCTGAAAATGACCTCCAATGGTCGGAAAAAGGTGTGGAAGGCGCCCACAGGTTCATCCAGAGGATATGGGCATTCGTCCATGACAATATGGAAAAGCTTGCCCCGGTAAAAGGGCTGCTTCCGGAAGGCAGGTCGCCCCTGCTGAGGAAGACCCATCAGACAATAATGCGGGTGACCAGGGACATCGAGCGGCAATACCATTTCAATACCGCGATAGCCGCCATGATGGAGCTTGTGAATATGCTCACGGCCTTTGAGCCGTCAGACCAGGAAGACCTTCGCCAGATGCGTTTCGCGCTGGAAAGGCTGCTTCTGATGATAAGCCCTTTCTGCCCGCATGCGGCGGAAGAGCTGTGGGAAACAATGGGCATGCCTTCTTCCATCCAGCGTGAGCCATGGCCCGGCTACGACGAGGAAGCGGCGAAGGAAGACGAGATAGAGCTTGTGATACAGGTAAACGGAAAGGTGCGCACCAAAGTAATGGTCCCGCAGGGGCTTTCTGACGAGGAACTCAAGGAGCGGGCAATGGCCCTGTCCAGGATACAGGAGGCCGTCTCCGGCAAGCAGATAAAAAATGTGTTTGCCGTAAAAGGCAAGCTCGTCAATATAGTGGTCAAATGAAATGAGAAAATCCGCCCGTTCCATAATCGTTTATATTTTTTTATTTTCTTTTATCGCGGTTTTACTGACCGGGTGCGGGTACTCTTTTGTGGGCAGGAAAAATCTGAAAGCAACCAGCGTGAGCATCGGCCCGATAGCAAACAATACAACGGAGCCAGGTCTTGAGCAGTACCTCTATACGGCCCTTTCGGACGAACTCATGAAGCAGGGCATAGATGTGGACCAGACTTCGGCAAACAAAATATACGGCAGTCTTGATACATTTCAGCTCCTTGGGGTCGCGGAGACCAACCGGGTGTTTACGTCTTATCAGGTGACCATATCCGGAAAATTCATTTTCAGGGGCACGGACGGCAAGGAGGTTCCTCTTGCCGGCGCTTCCCCTTTCATAATCTCCTTTTCAGCGCAGGGAGACCTGAATGACGTTTTAGCCCAAAGGCAGCTTGCGATAAGGACCGGGATGCAGAGTTTCGCGTCGCAAATAGTTTCGGGCCTTGTGACCGGCCCTTAATTTTTTTTGAAGCGATATGAAAACTTTTTTCGAAGAGCTTAAAAAGGGACTGCCGGGGCCTGTGTACCTGGCCTACTGCACGGATCCTTACCTGCTTTACGAGGCCAAATTCATGGTCAAAAAAACTGCCCCTCCCGAAGCGGCGGATTTTTCCGTGGAAGGTTTTGATGCGGGAGAGGCGGGGTTCTCAATACCAGGCGTCCTGGAGGCGGTCCGGTCTGTGCCTTTCTTTGGCGGGCGCAAGATAGTGATAATCGAAAACCTGGACGCGCTCAAGGCCGACGGCCTGAAAAAGATCCAGTCCTATACCGGGAACCCTGAATCCCAGAGCCTTCTTTTCATGCTCATGAAGTCCAAAAAAGAGCCGCAGGGTTTTCCGCCGGCGGTGAAGCTGCTTTCTTTGTCCATGGGGCCGTGGGAGGTCCCGGTGTGGATAAAAAAGAAGGCAAAGGACGAGGGGCTTGAGCTTGAGGACGAGGTTGTGACATGGCTGAAAGAGAACTATTCATCCGAGCCGGGCCTCATAGCCTCCGAATTGAAAAAGCTCTCGCTGGCGGGCAAGCCCCGCATCGGAAT
>JAKAEG010000021.1 GCA_021819985.1 Nitrospirota bacterium
TATAAGTGTTTCCACAAAAAAACCTAAATACGAGCTTGAGGAGTCGATGGAAGAGCTGAAAGAGCTTGCGCACTCCTCCGGTGTCCTCGTGCTTGGCTCCGTTATACAAAGGCTCAAAGAGATAAACCCAAAATACCTGATGGGCGAGGGCAAGATAAAAGACCTCGTCATAGACGCCCTAGATAAAGGGGCCACCCTCCTTGTTTTCGACCAGGACCTCGGCCCTTCGCAGATAAAATCCATAACGGAGCTTACCGAGCTTAAAGTTATCGACCGCTCGCAGCTCATACTCGATATCTTTGCCAGGAGGGCGGGAAGCCGCGAGGGCAAGGTCCAGGTGGAGCTGGCCCAGCTTAAATACCTGCTGCCCAGGCTGACCGGAAAGGGCACAGCCATGTCCCGCCTGATGGGCGGCATCGGCGGAAGGGGGCCCGGTGAAAGCAAGCTGGAGATAGACCGCCGGCGCGTAAGAGACCGCATACATTTTCTGGAAAAGCAGTTGAAAACCCTGTCTCTTGCGAGGAGCCAGCGCAAACAGAGGAGGGTCGAAAGGGGGCTGCCCATAGTCTCCATAGTGGGATACACGAACGCGGGGAAGTCCACCCTTTTAAATACGCTGACCAGGTCTTCAACCGTCGTCGAGGACAGGATGTTTGCCACGCTCGATACCGCAAGCCGTCGTATCCGGTTCCCCAGGGAGCGGGAGCTTATAATAACCGACACTGTCGGCTTCATAAGGGACCTGCCAAAGGACCTCATGGCCGCGTTCAAGGCGACCCTTGAAGAACTGGAAGACGCAACACTCCTTCTGCACCTTGTGGATGCCTCGAACCCCAGGTTCCCGCAGCAGATGGACTCCGTTTTGAAAATACTTGAGGACCTGGACCTCTCTAAAAAACCGAGACTGCTTGTTTTCAATAAGGCGGACCGGATATCCCCGGAAGAGGCCGCCGCTTTGAAGAACCGCTACGGGGCGCTTATGATTTCGGCCCGCGTCCAGTCCACCCTGGGGCCGCTGTTGGATGAACTGGAACATGACATATGGCAGGAGGCGGGAAATTTATAAAAAAATACGCTGGTATTGTAAATATAACGGCGGGTTGCATGAAATGGACAGCGAGCGTATCCCGAAGGGCGAGTGAGCGAATATGATAAAACAAAATTCCTTACATAAGATTCCCTGCAGCTTTCAGCAGGGAATATCAAAACCTATGGAAATAGAGGTATAATAGACCGTCATGGAATTTTCCCCCAAATGGATTGCCTGGGAGATCACCAGGCGGTGTAATTTAAGGTGCGTCCACTGCCGCTCCTCTTCGGAGGCGGAAATGAAGGGCCATCCGGATTTCACTACGGAAGAGGCCTACAGGGTCCTTGACGACATCTCGTCCTATGCCAAGCCGGTCATCGTCCTTTCGGGCGGCGAGCCGCTTTTAAGAAGTGATGTATTCGATATAGCCAAACGCGGCACGGAACTCGGGCTCCGCATGTGCCTGGCCACAAACGGGATGCTTGTGACAGACGAGGTCTGCGGAAATATAAAGGACTCAGGAATAAGGATCGTCTCTTTGAGCCTCGACGGCTCCACGGAGGCGGTGCACGACAATTTCAGAAGCGTCAAGGGCGCGTTTTCAGGAATTACCAACGCGGCCTCGCTTTTCAAAAAACACGGGATAGAATTCATAATAAACTCCTCTTTCACCAAGCGTAACCAGGAAGAAATCCCCGCCGTCTACAAGCTTGCCAAAGAGCTTGGCGCCACCGCCTGGTACATGTTCATGATAGTGCCCACCGGAAGGGGAGAGGAGATCATGAACGAACTCATCTCCAAGGAAGAGTACGAGGAAATCCTTGACTGGCATTACCGGATGGAAAAAGACGAAAAGGACATGCTCGTGCGCCCTACGTGTGCGCCACATTACTACAGGGTAGTGCTCCAGAAATCAAAAGACGAGAAATCGAAGTTCGAGCGCAGGACTCTCAAATTCTCCACCGGGGGCGCGAAGGGCTGCCTCGCTGGACAGCTGATATGCCTGCTGGATGTGGACGGCAATATCCTTCCGTGCAGCTATTTCCCAAAACCGGCTGGAAATATAAGAGAAAAATCGTTCAGGGACATCTGGGAGAACTCGGGGCTTTTCAGGGACCTGAGGGATTTCAAAAGGTACAAGGGGAAGTGCGGCTCCTGCGAATATATAAATGTCTGCGGCGGGTGCAGGGCCAGGGCCTATTCCGTCAACGGCGATTACATGGCGGAGGAGCCCTTTTGCAGCCATGTCCCGTTCAAGATGACAAAACGCATCGTCTCCGGACACGGGGAATAGTTTTTTAAAATTAAAAAAATTTAAAAATTAAAAATCTGAACATTTTATTTTAAGTAACCAGTACATTTATTGGAGGCGGGGGTCTTTTATGAACGATACTTTTCTCAAGGCTTTAAGGGGTGAAGAGACTGATTACACGCCTGTCTGGATAATGCGCCAGGCGGGCAGATATCTGAAAGAATACCGGGAGGTCAGGGAAGGCGTGGATTTCCTTACGCTCTGCAAGACTCCGGAGCTTGCCGCAAAGGTATCGATCCAGCCTGTGGATATCCTTGGCGTAGACGCGGCCATCCTTTTCTCCGACATACTGATACCTGTTGAGGCCATGGGGATGCGGCTGGAATTTTCCGAAAAACACGGCCCGGCGCTTTCAGAGCCCATCAGGAGCAGGGCACTGCTTGAAAAACTGATCGTACCGGATCCCGATGACGACCTGGCTTTTGTCCCTGATACCGTGAGGCTGCTGAAGTCGCAGCTGAAGGTGCCTCTCATAGGGTTTTCGGGCGCGCCCTTTACGCTTGCCACCTACATGATAGAGGGCGGCAGTTCAAAGAACTTCCTTTTCACGAAAAAAATAATGTACCAGAACCACGGGATCTGGAGCGGGCTCATGGACAAGATATGCGATACGGTAACGGCTTACCTCCGCTCGCAGATAAAGGCGGGAGCGGATGTAGTCCAGCTTTTCGATTCCTGGGCGGGCGTGCTTTCTCCTGACGATTACCGGAAATATGCCCTGCCATACGTCAAGAGGATAATAAAGGAATTGAAAAACGATGGCGCTCCTGTCATTTATTTCGTGAACGGGTGCGCGGGACTTTTAAAGGACGTAAAGACCTCAGGCGCCCAGGCCACCGGCATAGACTGGAGAGTGGACATGGGAGAGGCGGTCCGGAAGCTTGGTAAGAATATGGTCATTCAGGGCAACCTGGACCCCTGCGCCCTGCTTCTTTCAAAGGACGATTTAAGAGGGAAGGTAAAGGACATCCTGGACAAGGCACGCCCGGCAAAGGGCCATATATTCAACCTGGGCCACGGCATACTCCCCGAGATACCGGCTGAAAACGCCAGGGCCCTTGTGGAGCTTGTGCACGAATTAAGCGAAAAGGGATAAAAGCTGATCGGGAAACCCACGCTGATCGGAAAACCCACCCCTGGATCCCTCCTGGGAGGGGATAACCGCCCAATAGGAGTATTGCTCCTTAACCTGGGGGGGCCGGACAGCCTTGATTCCGTGAAGCCTTTTCTTTTCAACCTGTTTTCAGACAGGATGATAATGAGGCTTGGGCCAGCCCCTCTGCAAAAACCTATCGCCTGGACCATTGCCACAGCGCGTGCCGGAAAGGCCAAACGGGCATACGCGCTCATAGGAGGGAAATCACCCCTGAATGAATTCACAGCCGCCCAGGCCAATGCGCTTCAGGAATCGCTAAAAGAAGACGGCAACTTCCGGGTCTGTTTCGGGATGCGCTACTGGCGCCCATTCATATCCGAGGCGGTAAGTCAGATGGACCAGGACGGCCTACGCAGGGTTATAGCCCTGTCCCTGTATCCTCATTACTCCATAGCCACAACGGGTTCTTCCCTTAACGAGCTTGGCATACAGATGAAGAAATATCCGATCTCCTGGGATTCGATAGACCAGTGGTTCGATCATCCGCTCTATATAGAGGCCCTGGCGGACACCATAAACAACGGGCTCAGTTCATTCGGGGCGGAAGATGTGTTCATCCTTTTCAGCGCCCACGGGCTGCCTTTAAAGATAGCCCGGAATGATCCCTATGTCGAGCATATCCAGGCAACAATAGATGCGGTCACCAAAAAGGTAAAAATCCCCGCGGAAAGGTTTGCTCTGAGCTATCAGTCCCGCACGGGGCCCGTAAAATGGCTGTCCCCATATACGGACGAGATGCTCAGGGAGCTTGGGAGGCGGGGGGAGAAAAAGGTCCTCATGGTTCCGGTGAGCTTTGTTTCGGACCACATTGAGACGCTTTATGAAATCGATATATTATATAAACGGATCTCGTCGGAGCTTGGAATCGAACTCAGGCGCACGGCGGCTTTGAATACTCATCCGCTTTTGATAGGGGCGTTCAAGGAAATGGTGTTAAGAAAGAAAAAGGAGCTTGGCTGGTGAGGATAGTCATTATTGGGGGCGGTATATCCGGGCTTTCTCTTGCCTGGTTTTTGAAGGCGGGGTCGAAGCCGGAGAGACCGATGGAGCCTTTGGTCCTCGAAGCGGAAGACAGGCTGGGCGGAAAGATAAGGACCGAGAAGGCGGATGGCTATCTCCCTGAATGGGGCGTTAACGGATTTCTTGATAACAGGCCCCAAACCCTTGAGCTTGCAAAAGGCCTTGGTCTGGAGCCCCTGAGGAGTTCCGATGCGTCGAGGAAAAGATATATTTATATCAAAGGCGGGCTGAAACTCCTTCCGGAGACCCCGAAGTCCTTTATCTCTTCAGGCGTGCTCAGCCCGCTGGGCAAACTTCGAATCGCCCTTGAGCCTTTCATTCCCGCAAATATGGACGATGAAACGCTTGCCGATTTCGCCACAAGGCGGCTTGGCAGGGAGGCCTTCGAAAACCTGATAGACCCTATGGCGTCGGGCATATTCGCCGGAGACCCGGCAAAAATGAGCGTGGAGAGCTGCTTTCCCAAGATAAAGAAGATAGAAAGAGAATACGGAAGCCTGATCAAAGGCATGATAAAGCTTGGCAAAGAGGCAAAAAAGGCGGGCAAGGGGCCCGTCGGCGCGGGGCCTGGCGGCGTTTTGTCCTCTTTTGAAGGCGGAATGGAGCAGCTTGTTATCACCATAAGGAATGCTCTTGGCGAAGAAAGAGTGAAACTTGGCAGCAGGGTGGATGGGATCGAAAAACTGAAGACCGGCTACCGGGTGCATATAAACGGGGGGCAAAGCATAGAGGCCGAATCCGTGGTCCTGGCCTGCCCGGCTTACGAGGCCTCCAGGATATTAAAGGGTTTCGATAAAGACCTTTCGGGGCTTGCAGGCGATATCCATTATCCTGCCCTTTCGGTTATAAGCCTCGGATTCAAAAAAGAAAAAATCTCCTTTCGGTCTGACGCCTTCGGGTTTTTAGTGCCTTCCAGGGAAGGCAAAAGGATACTGGGCACGCTTTATGATTCGAGCATCTTCCCCGGGCGCGCACCTGAGGGGCATCTGCTTTTAAGGGTAATGGCAGGAGGGGCGAGGGCATCGGAGCTTGCGATGCAGTCTGACGAAAAACTCCTCTCCATGGTAATGGAAGAGCTTGGCGGCATACTTGGGCTCAAGGCCGACCCCGAATTTCTGAGGATCTTCCGTCATGAGAAGGCCATCCCGCAGTATCCGCTGGGGCACTCTGGAAGGCTTGGAAAGATGGACAGGATCACCGCTATACATAAGGGTCTTTTTATCACTGGAAACGCGTTCAGGGGCATAGCTTTGAATGATTGCATCGACAATTCCTTCAAACTGGCACAAAATATAATTGGAAAGGCTTGACCCGAAGCTATATGTTTTTAAATGGTTGACCCCTCTGAATGTTGTTTTTTGAATGATTCCTATGTTAATTTTTTTTAAAGGAACGGATGATCTTTCTCATGAACGACTAAACGGCGTAAAAAAAAGGAGGCAGGGATGAGAGACGAACAAATCGCTGAGATCCTGACCCGGGAAAATGATCAGTTCAAAAAACTTGCCAGCGAACACAGGGTCCTTGACAGCCAGCTTACCGGCATATGCGGAAAGCACCACCTGAGCTCTGAAGAAGAGTTGGAGAAAAAAAGGATACAGAAACTTAAGCTCCTTAAAAAAGACCAGATGGAGGAGCTTATAACAAAATACAAGAGGCACCGCTCCAGTAACTGAGCAGTTTTTTTGCCGCCGTTTTTTTTTTTTTGAGTTTTTTGCACATAAAATCAATAAGACAGGGGAGGAACGTTTTTAAAAATGGCCCGCGTTTCAGGCAAGGATAAATCACTTTCAGGAAAGACCAGATCCGGTGAGATCAAAAAAGGGATAGAGCGCGTCCCGCACAGAGCGCTCCTTTACGCAACCGGCATCCCAAAATCGGAGATGGACAAGCCTTTCATAGGGGTCGCCTCCAGCTTCACGGACATAATACCCGGCCATATCGGGATGAGGGACCTGGAGCGGTTCATCGAAAAAGGCGTACATTCCGGTGGCGGCTATCCCTTCTTCTTCGGGCTTCCAGGCATTTGCGACGGCATAGCCATGGGGCACAGCGGGATGCATTATTCCCTGCCCTCGCGCGAGCTTATCGCCGACATGATAGAAACGGTGATGGAGGCCCATAAGCTGGACGGGCTCGTGCTGCTTACCAACTGCGACAAGATAACGCCCGGAATGCTCATGGGGGCGTTACGGGTGGACGTTCCTACGGTGGTGGTCACGGCCGGCCCCATGATGTCCGGCCATTTAAAAGGCAAGCGGCTGTCTCTGGTCAACGACACCTTTGAGGCGGTCGGGAAATATAAAAAAGGTCTGATAACAGACAGCGAGGTCGAGGAGCTTGAAATGTGCGCCTGTCCGGGCGCGGGTTCCTGCCAGGGGATGTACACGGCAAACACAATGGCCTGCCTTACGGAATCGATGGGCATGAGCCTGCCCTACTGCGCTACCGCCCTGGCCGTATCGGCCCAGAAAAAAAGGATAGCCTTTGAAAGCGGAACGCGGGTTGTGGAGCTTGTAAAAAAAGGGCTGAAACCCTCAAAAGTGGTTACGAGGGAATCCCTGGAAAACGCCATTGTGGTCGATCTGGCCCTGGGCGGCTCAACCAATACATGCCTGCATCTGCCTGCCATAGCGAAAGAGGCCGGCATCGATATGACCATAGAGCCGTTCGACAGGCTGTCTAAAACGACCCCCCATATAGCGGACATGCTTCCCGGGGGAAAGCATTACCTTGAGGACCTGGACCATGCCGGAGGCATCCCCGCGGTAATGAAGCAGTTGAAAAACCTGCTGACAGACCATATCACGGTAAGCGGGAAAAAGGTATTTGAGATAACCGATGCCGCCAGGGTAAACGATGCGGAGGTCATAAGGCCGGTCAATCGCCCCTACCATAAAGAGGGCGGTATCGCCGTGCTTTCGGGAAATATCGCACCCGATGGCGCGGTGGTGAAGCAATCGGCCGTGGGCCCCGCGATGATGCGCTTCAAGGGAAAGGCCAGGGTCTTTGATTCAGAGGAAAAGGCAATGAAGGCGATAATGGATGGTAAGATAAAATCCGGCGACGTCGTGGTGATCCGGTATGAGGGGCCGAAAGGAGGCCCTGGGATGCGCGAGATGCTTTCGCCAACAGCCGCGATCGCGGGCATGGGGCTTGCCGATTCAGTTGCGCTCATTACGGACGGCAGGTTTTCAGGCGGCACACGCGGGCCGTGCATAGGCCATATCTCTCCGGAGGCGATGGAAGGCGGGCCGATCGCGATAATACAGGAAGGCGACGTCGTCTCCATAGATATTCCGCGCAGGAAGCTCAATATAGAGGTAAGCGATAAAGAGATCGCAAGCAGGCTGGCAGGCTGGAAAAAGCCCAAGCCCAAGATTACAACAGGGTGGCTGGCACGCTACGCGAGAGACGTCAGTTCAGCGGCCAAAGGCGCGGTGTTGAGTTAGCAACAGGTCTTCTATAATTTTAAGTGAAAGCCGCCAGTAATGGCGGCTTTCACTTTTTTGCGGCACCAATGACACCTATACAAAAAAACCCTGAAGAGCCCTTTCACTAAATGGCCGTTTTTATAAATCCGGCCATTTGTTCAAACATTACGCCCGCTTATGTTAATATATCAAACGTATTTTCTTATTATTTACGAGGGAAAAAAATGAAATTAACCGGTTCAGAGATACTGATCGAATGCCTGAAGCGTGAGGGTGTGAAGCACATCTTCGGTTATCCCGGAGGGGTTGTGCTTAATATCTTCGACATGCTTTACGAAGATAAAGATTTAAAACTGATACTTACAAGGCACGAGCAGGGCGCCGTGCACGCTGCCGACGGGTATGCGAGGGCCACAGGAAAGCCCGGCGTTGTACTTGTGACCTCCGGCCCCGGCGCAACCAACACGGTGACAGGTATCGCCACTGCGTCCATGGATTCCGTGCCCCTGGTCGTAATAACCGGCCAGGTGCCTACAATGCTCATCGGCAACGACGCGTTTCAGGAGGCCGATATCGTGGGCATTACCCGTCCGTGCACAAAGCACAATTACCTTGTGAAGGACGTAAAAGATCTGGCCGAGGTCATAAAGGAGGCCTTTCATATAGCATCAACGGGCAGGCCTGGCCCTGTGCTCATAGATCTGCCAAAAGACGTCACTGTGGGGAAAACGGATTTCATATGGCCTGAAAAGGTCGGGCTGGAAGGATACAAGCCGAAATACGAAGGCAATAAATGGATGATAAACCAGGCCGCCCATCTGATAGAAAAGGCCAGGAAGCCGGTTATCGTTGCAGGCGGCGGAGTCATCATATCCGGCGCGTACAAGGAACTGAAGGAGCTTGCCGAGCACACGCAGATCCCTGTGACCACTACCCTGATGGGCATAGGCTGCTTCCCGGAGACAAACAAATTGTCACTGGGCATGCCGGGAATGCACGGCACATATTATGCCAATAAGGCCATCCAGGAATCCGACCTGTTGATAGCCCTTGGAATGAGATTTGACGACCGCGTGACCAGTAAGACGGATTCCTTCGCACCAAACGCAAGCATTATCCATGTAGATATAGACCCTACTTCCATCAGGAAAAACGTGAGAGTGGACATACCCATAGTGGGCGATGTAAAGAGGGTCCTCACCGATTTGAACAAAGCGCTTAAAACGGAGATAAAAGGACAGTGGGGAGCCGTAAGAAAGGCATGGCTCAAGCAGATAGACGAGTGGAAAAAAGAAAGGCCGCTTACATACACAAAAAGCGACACGACGATAAAGCCCCAGTACGTTGTCGAAAAGATATATGAACTCACAAAAGGCGATGCCATAATAACCACGGAGGTCGGCCAGAACCAGATGTGGGCCGCGCAATTTTTCAAGTACGACGTGCCGCGCACCTTCCTTTCCTCCGGCGGGCTTGGCACAATGGGCTTCGGTTTTCCCGCCGCAATAGGCGCGCAGCTTGCCTTTCCGGACAAGCTTGTCATCGACGTCGCAGGTGACGGGAGCATACAGATGAACATACAGGAGCTTGCCACCGCGGTGCTGAACAAGCTGCCGGTAAAGGTCGTTATCCTGAACAACGGTTTCCTGGGGATGGTCAGGCAATGGCAGGAACTCTTTTATGGAGAGCGTTATTCGTATAGTCACCTGGACATCGTGCCCGATTTCGTAAAACTGGCTGAATCCTACGGCGCCGCCGGCCTCAGGGCGACCAAGCCCTCCGAGGTGGAAGACGTGCTCAAGGAAGGTCTGTTCAAGATAAAAAAGACCGTCTTCATGGATTTCAAGGTGGACTGGAAAGAAAAGGTCTACCCGATGGTCCCGGCGGGGGCCCCGATCGACCATATGCTCTTCGAGGAAGATGAGGCAAAGGAAGAGAAAAAGAAAAAACTGAAGGTGGTTAAATGAGACATACGATAACGCTCCTTGTTGAAAACAAGTTCGGTGTGCTTTCAAGGATATCCGGGCTCTTTAGCGGCAGGGGGTACAATATCGAAAGCCTTTCAGTCGGCGAGGAGATAGACCCCAAGTACTCGCAGATGACCATAGTCACCACCGGGGACGACCTCATAATAGAGCAGATAACGAAGCAGCTAAACAAGCTGGTGGATGTTATAAAGGTCACGGACGTAACGGAATTCGAACACGTCGAGCGGGAGATGATAATCATAAAGGTCACCCCGAAACCGGAGAAAAAGAGCGAGGTCCTCAACCTGGCCGGTATATTCAGGGGCAGGGTGGTCGACTCATCGGAAAACACCTACACGATCGAAGTTACAGGCGATGAGAAAAAGATAGAGGCCTTTATCGGGCTGATGAAGCCGATGGGCATAAAGGACCTCGTCCGCACAGGCAAGGTGGCCATCCTCCGGGAAGGGTATAAGAAGTAGAACCTGTCTCAAAATTGCTTCCGGCTGCAAGAGGTCTTTAAGAAATCGCGGCATACGGCGATGATTTAAAAATAAGAATAGATTCAGTCACATCGTCTTCTTCAAAGATAGGCGTGCGGGTTGGGCTCGCCGGGAATAAGGATGAGTCCAGGACTATACTCGACAGGATAAATGAGCATCTGAAAATAAAATCAGTCCCTCATTTCTAACTCACTCTATCCCTTTCCCGTTTGGGAGAGGGATTTTTATTTTTTTAAATCTCCGGGTTCGTTCTTGACGTTCAGCAACGAGCCGATAAGAAGAAGGGCTATCCCTATGCTCAGGTATGAGTCCGCGAAATTAAAGGCGGGCCAGTGCATAGGCCCGGCATGGACGTCTATGAAATCCCGCACGTATCCCAAATACAGCCTGTCCGTCAGATTGCCGGCCGCACCCGAAAGAACAAGCACAAGCCCCACCGGTTTCTTTCTGGATTTCGCCAGCATCACTATAACCGCGATTATTGCCGCCGCCGAGATAATGACAAAGAAAATATTCCCGACATTTTGAAGGATACCAAATGCCGCGCCGGGGTTCCTGAGGTTGACTATGTTCAGGAAGGGCAGCACCCGGACGACGTCATCAGGCGCCACAAACCGGTGCGCGAAATATTTGGATATTTGGTCCAGCGCAACCAGTATTACGGAGATCACCCAAGCCATTATGATATGTTCCCGTAACAGCGGGAGCAGATATCCGGCGCATCAGGCACAGTGCCGACCGTAACGTCCCTCGTCCAGCACCTTTTGCATTTTTCTCCCTCCGCATTCTGAACGCTTATGACGAGTCCTTTTATCTCCCCCGATTCCGCCCCTTCAGGAGCTTCCTTTGCGGGGTCCTCCGCGGGCTTCATCTCCGCCTGGGAGACTATGAAAAGCGCGGGCAGGAAACCGGAATAGTCCTTAAGCAGATCGAAAATATCCCTGGGCGCGTACAAAACGACCTTCGCCTCAAGGGAGCTTCCTATCATGCGCTCCTGCCTTTTTATCTCCAGGGCCTTGTTCACTTCATTTCTTACCGTGATTATCTTTGCCCATTTTTCCTCAAGGGCCAGGTCCCTGGCGCCGGCTTTGGGAAACGCGGAAAGAAACACGCTTTCCTCAAGGTTTTTTCCTTCTGATGATTTGCTTTTTCTTATGTGATCCCAGATCTCCTCCGCCGTGAAGGACATGACCGGGGCCATCAGTTTTGTCATTGAGACCAGTATTTCATTTAGCACCCATTGGGAGGCCCTGCGCTCCACGGAATCGCGCCGGAAGGTATAGAGCTTGTCTTTCAGGATGTCCAGATAAAAGGAACTCATGTCCACCACGCAAAAATTATAAAGCCTGTGATAGACCTCATGGAACGCGAAATTCTCGTATGCTGCATCGATATCGGAGATGAGCCCCTGAAGCCTGGACAATGCCCACCGGTCGATCTCCAAAAGGGCCCCGCTGTAATTGCCGCCGTCCAGGTCGCTCGTATTTCCAAGCAGGTATCTGGCGGTGTTCCTTACTTTTCGATAGGCTTCGGTCATTCTTTCGATTATCTCGTTAGAAAGCCTGATATCGTCCCTGTAGTCCTCCGCCGAGACCCAGAGCCTCAATATCTCCGCCCCGTTTTTCTTGATTATGTCCTCCGGGGAAACGACATTTCCAAGCGACTTTGACATCTTCCTGCCTTTGCCGTCGACCACGAAACCGTGCGTGAGGACCGACCTGTACGGCGCTCCGCCTTTGGCGCCGGTGGCCGTTATCAATGAGCTTTGGAACCAGCCCCTGTGCTGGTCGGAGCCCTCCAGGTACATGTCGGCAGGAGAGGCAAGACCCTTTCGATGGTCGAGTACCGCCGCGTGGCTTACGCCTGAATCGAACCAGACGTCCAGGATATCTTTTTCTTTTACAAATTCCTTGCCGCCGCACGATGGGCAGGTAAAAGATCCATCCGGCAGGAATTCGGAGGCCGGTTTTTCAAACCAGACATCGGAACCGTGGCTGCGCACGAGCGCTTCGATTTTGTCCAAAACGGCACTATCGGTAACTGCGGTTCCGCAACCCTGGCATTTAAGTACCGCGATGGGCACGCCCCAGGACCTCTGCCTGGATACACACCAGTCCGGTCTTCGCTCTAGCATGCCTTCTATCCGCTGCCTGCCCCATTCGGGGACCCAATTGACCTTGCGAATCTCCTCAAGGCATTTTTCTCTTAACCCGTTGTGCTCCATGGAGATGAACCACTGCTCGGTGGCCCTGAATATCACGGGCTTTTTGCATCTCCAGCAATGGGGGTAGGAGTGGGTTATCTTTTTTTCCGCAAGCAGGGCGTCTTTTTCTTTCAGCATTTCAATTATGATGTCGTTAGCCTTGAAGACAAACTGGCCGTCCAGCCGCTCTATCCCCGTGCCGGTGAACTTTCCCCGGTCGTCCACGGGCGCGTATACCTGTAGCCCGTTCTCAAGCCCGGCCTTGTAATCGTCCTCGCCATGCCCGGGGGCTATGTGCACTACGCCTGTCCCTTCTTCCGTCGTTACGAACTCGCCGGTAATAACGATCGAAAGCCTGTCTATGAAGGGGTGCCTGGCTTTTAGCCCTTTTAGTTCAATGCCCTTTTTAGAAAACGTTATCTCGCCCTCGATGCCCAGCGATTCTTTTATCTTCTCGTAAAGGGCCGCCGCGAGTATGTGAGTGCCGTTTGAAGAGGAGACCGCGACGTAATCGGTGTCCGGGTTCACGGCAAGAGCAAGGTTGGCGGGCAGCGTCCAGGGCGTGGTAGTCCATATCACAAAATAAGCGTCCCCCGATAACCCGAGTTTTGCCGCGTCCTCATCGGTCAGCCTGAAACGCACATAGACTGAAGGGGATTCCTTTTCTGCGTATTCCACTTCTGCCTCGGCAAGGGCCGTGACGCAATTGGGGCACCAGTGGACCGGCTTTTTCCCCTGGTAAACATAGCCATTCTTGAGAAAAAGCCCGAATTCCTTTACAATCGCCGCTTCGTAATCATTGGTCATCGTCAGATAAGGCTCGTCCCAAAGTCCGAAGACGCCGAGTCTTTTGAACTCTTCGCGCTGGATATCCACGAATTTCGCGGCGTACTCACGGCAGAGCTTCCTTTTTTCCAATACGCCGGTCTGGTCTTTTTTGGAGCCCAGGGTCTTGTCCACCTGCGTTTCTATCGGGAGCCCGTGGCAGTCCCAGCCGGGCACATAGGGGCTTGAAAAACCCTTCATTGTCTTATGTTTTACGATAATATCCTTAAGCACTTTATTAAGAGCGTGCCCCATATGTATGTGGCCGTTCGCGTAAGGCGGGCCGTCATGGAGGATGTACCTGGGCCTGTCCTGGTTTTTGGAGAGCATTTTTCCGTAAAGCCCGTCTTCCTGCCATCTTTTGAGCATCTGGGGCTCTTTTTGCGGCAGGCTCGCCTTCATGGGGAAATCCGTCGCGGGCAGGTTCAGCGTGTCCTTATAATCTTTTTCTTCTTTTTCGCTCATCGCAGATAAAAAATCTCCCGGTTTTGGTTATCCAAACATTTTAACACAATGAGACAGCTTGCGCGCCTCCGGAGCATTCGAATCTTTATTGGACTGCATCACCCTTTTTTTGTGTTTTTTCGTTCAAGATAAAAATTTTAACTTCCCGTTTTTAAATTGTTTTTTAGCCCAGGCTGTTCAAGTGTGTTCAAAGCATACCCCATTAAAAAATTCCTTTCCGGCTTCGGCTTTTGAATGAAAAGCCCTTCCCGTCTCATCATAATCCGCCGCGCCCCGGTATTGTCCGCATAAACAGTTTATGAAAAAGATGCAATTTGACCTTGCAGGCGCTGTATGTTCAGGATGCGCTTCGCCCTGGAGTCCTGCATCTTTCACATCTGTTATAATTGTGCAGACTTCGACCGGAATTTTAATTCATGTCGGATTAGCGAAGCGTAATCCGACAGATTCTGATTAATGAATTAGAAGGGGCGGGTCTTTCATGCTCAGGCTGGAAAAGTTACTCGGCAGAAGATTGAGCGCATTGCCATGGGGAAGACCGAGAAAGAGAGCATAATAAATGGTGTCTGTCCCGAATGGCGCTAGTTTAAGGATTATTTGCATAAAAAAAAACAGGTCAAAACGCCGGTCAAAAGGCAGAAGGGTAGGATGACATGATGGCATCTTTTTTTCGGAAGGCTTCCTTGGGCATGGTCTTTCTTTTGGCCGTTTTTGGTGTATTGGTCCTGGAGGGATGCGGGGGAAGCAGCTCGCCTACAACTTACAGCGCAATTACAACTTACAGCGCAATTTACAACGGAAACGGTAACACCGGCGGCAGTGTCCCGGTGGACTCGACCAATTACCAGCAAGGGCAGACGGTCACGGTCCTTGGCAATACGGGCAACCTCGTAAAAACCGGCTATCCGTTTGTCCACTGGAACACCAAGGCGGACGGCAGCGGGACCACTTATACCCAGGGCCAGACCTTTACGATGGGCTCGGCGAACGTCACCCTGTACGCCATATGGACGGAATACGCCTACGTGACGAATTTCGGCGGTAACACCGTATCGCAGTACAGGATAGGGGCAGGCGGGGCGCTTACGCCGATGACCCCCGCAACGGTCGCGGCCGGGTCGGATCCCTATTCCATCACGGTCGATCCATCGTGCAAGTACGCCTACGTGACGAATTACTTGGGTAGCACCGTATCGCAGTACAGGATAGGGGCAGGCGGGGCGCTTACGCCGATGACCCCCGCAACGGTCGCGGCCGGGTCGGGTCCCTATTCCGTCACGGTCGATCCCTCGGGCAAGTACGCCTACGTGACGAATGCCGGCGGCGACGCCGTATCGCAGTACACGATAGGGGCAGGCGGGGCGCTTACGCCGATGACCCCCCCAACGGCCGCGGCCGGGACGACTCCCTCGTTTATCATCACGCGAAGCCCGGCCTGGCTGATGCTTTAAAAACTTCGATGGGGCGGCGTTTACGCCGCCCCCATCGAGACAGAAAATATCCCGGCTTCAGAACCCGGAAATTTTCCATCTCACCTCAATGTGTTTGAACCAGTATGGGAATATTGCGGCGAATTGCTGGCAGGATTTGCCGAAGCATTACGCGCATATCGAGTTTGGTGCATTCATAATCATGCCAAACCACGTGCATGGAATTATTGTTGTAAGGGCGGGTTTTAAACCTGCCCTTTTTTCAAACCCGGACGGCAAAATAAATGCCGAATGCAGGGCTGGTTTAAAACCCGCCCCTACATGCGTACAACCAAGACTTATATAAAAGAAAATCCATTGAAATGGACAGAGGACGAAGAAAAACCTGAAATCATTAAAAACATAAAATAAGGCGGGTGCAGTAAGCAGCGCCCATTAAAAGGCGAGCGCAGCCAAGACCTACGCTCTCCTCAATGGGTATTGACAAGAAAGTAAGATTTTCTTATTGTAAAGAGAGGAGGTGTGGTATGAAGACGATCACTGTATCAGCCAAAGGACAGATTGCGTTGCCGAAAGAGATAAGGGACGCTCTGCATATAGAGACCGGAGCCCAACTCACACCGGCAATCAAGGATGGAAAGCTGATCCTTGAGCCGGTGGTGACTGTGCCCAAGTCTCAGGCATGGTATTGGACCGCTGCGTGGCAAGCCAAGGTGAACGCGTCCATGAAGGCAATCGAGGAAGGGAAGTTCGAAACGTTCAAGACCGCAAAAGAGGCGAAAAAGCGCATTGGCGCGTAATGTCATCCTGCCCGGACCCGTCCTTAAGGACCTTAGTAAGTTACCTAGGGAGATCAGGCTCAAATTCCTGAGCCAACTGGAAATGCTTTTAAAAAATCCGGCGCATCCTTCCTTGCGGAATGAGAAGCTGGAAGGCGCTGGTTCATGGGCGTTCAGCATTAACATGGAATACCGGGCCACATACATTTTTATCGGAGACAATATCGCGATTACCGCTGTCGGCTCCCATAAAGATGTGCTTGGCAACTGAATGTCTAAATGGGCGCAACAAAGTTAGTTGTTAAAGGGTTTCCCGTAAATTCTCATTTTTTTCACTGTCATTGACAGGCAGTTTTCTGACCGAAGTCCACACCCGCAAGCCACCCCAAGGCGGCGGGGGTTCCTGTCAACGAATCTCTCGTCTATGGATTGCGGCCGGATAAAGCGGATTTCTGCTGGCAACCGTAACATCAGAAAATCAGTTCACCACAGCAAATCTGATGCAAGCCCAAAAGAAATGAATAGAAGAAATCCGCAACAAACGAAAGCCGCCATCGGCTGGCGGCTTTCAAACAAACTTCTACAAATTAAATTTCTATTCTTCCTTCTTCCGCTTCTCCTCCGCTTCGGCCGCTATCTTCTGTGCCAGATGCCCCGGCGCCTGCTCGTAATTCAGAAACTCCATTGTGTACATGCCCCTGCCCGCGGTCAGGCCCTGGAGCTGGTTTGCGTAGGTCAGCATTTCAGCCATCGGCACATAAGCGGTGACCCTCTGGTTATGGCCCGACTGTTCCATTCCGTGCACTTTGCCGCGCCTTGCGTTCAGGTCCCCGATCACGGCGCCAAGTGTTTCTTCGGGGGCGGTCACGGTGACCTTCATTACGGGCTCAAGCAATATGGGTTTGGCTTCCATCGCCGCCTTCTT
>JAKAEG010000320.1:0-1024 GCA_021819985.1 Nitrospirota bacterium
GGTTAAATCAAAAGAGGTGTGATTATGAATATAGAATGGCTGACAGGCCCCAACAGATCTTTAACACGGTTTGGAGAAAGTCCTCAGTTCAAGGAAGGACTTTATCGAATGGGTAAATTAACTTATGCGTGGATGGTGCCCAATGGTTCATGGGGAGAAACCAATCTCGGACTCATAGACTGTAAAGGACAAAGTGTGCTCATTGACACCGCATGGGATCTGAAATATACAAAAGAATGGCTTGATGCGGCTGAAGGCATTTTAAATAAATCGCCTGTTGAATATGTTATCAATACTCATTCTGACGGTGATCATTTCTGGGGGAATCAGCTATTCAAGGATAAGAAAATCATAGCGACACATGCATGCGCAAAAAGAATGCCTCACTTGAGGCCCTCATCCGTAAATGCACTCCTCACCATCGTGCGGCCATTTCAATGGGTGCCTATTTTCAGTCTCCATACTTTCGAACATTATATGCGAAACATGTTCCAGCCTTATGATTTTAAAGATATTTACCTCACACCTGCTAACGACTGTTTTTCAGGTGAAAAGCATCTATCCGTAAATGGAGTGGATCTATTAATCGAGGAGGTCGGCAGTTCACATACGGATGGCGATGCTATGGTGTATCTGCCTCAAGAAAAAATCCTTTTTTCCGGTGATATTGTTTTTTTTACCTGTACGCCGGTCCTCTGGGCAGGACCTATAGAAAATTGCCTCGCCGGGCTCAAAAAAATCATTGAAAAAGACGTGGATATCATCATCCCAGGTCATGGCCCTGTTGCCACCAAAAAGGATGTGCAACTTGTCATTCATTACTGGGAAATGGTTCGGGATGCCTTGTTTGTCTGTTACAAGAAAGGGATGCCGCCTGTGAAGGCCGCACAGGCTTTTATCGCAAGCGAAAAGTTTCGGGCATCACCGTTTGCATCCTGGGATTCGCCGGAGCGCATCGTTACGAGTGCGTATACCCAATATCGTTATTGGGGGGCATACAAAACCGTTCTCCCGGAAGTCATCG
>JAKAEG010000320.1:1034-3557 GCA_021819985.1 Nitrospirota bacterium
ACCATGAGGATTTTAAAAAACCAGGCCCGGCTTGCATTTGAAATGCCCGAGGCAAAACCTTCCGTAATGCGGCATTTTCATTAATCCAATGTGCTGTTAAACGCCCTCTATACGCTTTAAATAGCGCTGCAAAGGAACGGGGCGCGTCTACACATTACACAATTCCAATCAGAATAACCCGGGTTTTCCTTACATATTGAGATTCTTAATTGAGGGAGAAGACTGGATTCCCCCGCCTCAGATGCGGGGCAGGCTGTGTCAAGCACAGAATGATGGAGAAGCTCATCCTCTGACCCAAGCCCTGCACGGGTACCCCACCCTCTTAGTCTAAGAATGATAATGCAGAGGCAGATTCGTCCACCGGACAAAATCCCTCCCTCCCTTTGTTAAGGGGAGGTTGTAATAAATATAAAATTTCACCCT
Organism: Nitrospirota bacterium; assembly: GCA_021819985.1. Taxonomy (GTDB): domain Bacteria; phylum Nitrospirota; class Thermodesulfovibrionia; order Thermodesulfovibrionales; family JdFR-88; genus JAKAEG01. The sequence goes on from JAKAEG010000320.1 coordinate 1,458, forward strand.
CCATTTTGTTTAATAATAGTTTAGGAAAAAGAGGAATTAATCTTCAAAAACTAAAGTGCTTGCTTTATACATATTCACGCCTTTTCATATAAATAGTGATGCATAATTTAGTATAATTAACTGCTACCGTTTTTGCTACAACATTCTGGCTTAAATGTTAGGTATACAGGGACACTCCCCCACATTATCCCCATATTATTAAGAATAGGTTGTTCTTAAAAAGAATATATGAGATTGCAATGAAAATATGGGGGTTGTCCCTCAGTTTTCTCAGTTTTATTTCCATAGTAATCCACATCATAATATGGTATATTGCCGGTATGGACGATCAATTTCCTACAGAGGTGTCCGAACGTATCGAACGGTTTGAATAGAACCGCCGGTCTTTTGTCCAATAGAGGTCATTAACAAGTAAAAGAAAGGATCGCAGTTATAAAAAAACTATCGCGGTCCCTAAGATCCAAAGGGTATGAAGAAATAAAAAAGGAGAAATACCAATGACACCAGTAACGATGGAAATTATTGCAGCAGGTTTAGTTGTTGTTATTGTTCTGATGGTTATTCTTAAAGGCTTTTATTTAATCGGGCCCAATGAAGTTGGCATCCTTACTAAAAACATGTTCGGCAAAAAAATGCCGGCAGGACAAGTAATCGCACGCAACGGAGAAATAGGGGTTCAGGCGAAGACCTTAATGCCGGGACTCTACTGGAAGTTACCGGTAATCTGGTCAATCACCAAGGTCCCGGTCGTGACGGTAGATATTGACAGTGTCGGTATCGTCGAATCCATCGACGGTGATCCACTTCCCAAAGGCAGAGTGTTGGCCGATGAAGTCGAGAGCAATCAATTCCAGGATGCAGAGATGTTTTTGGCAAACCATGGAAAGAAGGGACCTCAGGTTGGAATCCTACGTCCAGGCACTTACCGGATCAATACCAGACTGTTCAATATTACCAAGGCTTCTGCGCTAACAATAGCTGAGAATACCATTGGTATCGCTGTTGCAAAAGACGGAATTCCTTTACCGAATGGCTATGTCATCGCTCCGAAGGCACGCAATGATAACGGTACTGAAGCAGACCATAAATCCTATCAAAATGGCCAGCTCTTTATTGACAGCAAAGGATACCGCGGGCCGCAGTTGGATACCCTGCAGCCAGGCATATATTACATCAATCCGAACTTATTTGATATTAAGATCGAAGACGTAGCCGAAGTCCTTCCGGGATATGTGGCAGTAATCAGGTCTAATGTGGGTATAGAACTGGAGCGGTCAGTGTTAGGACCGGATCTAGCCGTCAAAGAAGGAGGACTCGGCGGTCCGATCCATGAAGATGTTGAGAAAATCTTGATAACCGATAAATATACACGCGGCATCTGGAGAGAACCGGTAGCACCCGGAAAATACAATCTCAATGCAATTGCTTTTACAGCCTATCAAGTGCCTACTTCAGCCGTCACCATCGATTGGGCGAGTGAGGGAAAAATCGGGACGGATGTAAAAGGAGTCAAACCTATAGACGCCAAGGCTGCGGGGGTCCTGTATAGCTTTGATCCCCTGAAGGTGACTTCTAAAGATGGTTTTCAGCTGGAAGTCAATGTCCGGATGGTGATTCGGATTCAACCTGGGAACGCGGCCTATGTCATAGCCCGGTTCGGGTCGGTGGCGAATCTGATCGATCAAATCGTGCATCCTCTGATCGATTCGTCTTTCAGGAACAAAGCTGGAGAGAAGAAAGCGATTGACTTTTTCCAAAGCCGGACGGACTTGCAGACCGAAGCATTGGCACACGCCAAAGAAAGATTTTCCGAGTACAACGTAGAGGCACAAAACTTACTCATTGCTTATATCGATATACCGAAAGATTTGTTGGACACTCAAACCAAAAAAGAGATTGCCAATCAGCAGCAAGCCCAGTATGACCAGGAGGCAATGGCCCAGGAAAAACGTATTGCAGTCATGGAAAAAGCGGCCCGGGCGGATAAACAAAAAGATGTCATTGATGCCAAATTATCTATAGACATCAATAATGACAGGGCCGAGGCCATGGTGAAAGAAGCCGACGGGAAAAGGCGCTCGGTGATTCTCGAAGCAGATC
>JAKAEG010000022.1 GCA_021819985.1 Nitrospirota bacterium
GTCCTTGCCGGTGGCCGCGATTATGCGCACATTTATTGTTTTTATCTGTTCTCCGCCAAGCCTCCGGATCTTGTGGTCTTCGAGGACCCCAAGGAGCTTTGATTGCAGGTGAAGCGGCATCTCCCCTATCTCATCAAGCAGCAGCGTGCCGCCCTCGGCCATTTCGAAAATGCTCTTCTTCGCGGAAATGGCGCCGGTGAAAGCCCCTTTCTCGTATCCGAAAAGCTCGGCCTCTATAAGATTTTCGGGCAGGGCCGCACAGTTGATGCTGATAAAAGGCGCCCGCCTCAGGGGGCCCTTGTAATGAATGGCTTTGGCAATTACGTTCTTGCCCGTGCCGGTCTCCCCGGTGATGAGCACGGGGGCATCGGTTGAGGCGGCCGATTCAAGCAGTTTCAAAATGGGCGCAAGCCCGCCTTTTTCGCCGATCAGGACCGATGCCTCGCTTTCCCTGGCGCTGTGATATCTCTGAAGCTGCTCGATCCTCTCAAGCTCTATGGTCCTGAACGCATGTTCGATCGCGTGGTCCATCTCTTCCAGTTCGAAGGGCTTGGACACATAATTGAACGCGCCCGATTTCATCGCCTTGACCGCGCCGTCATAGCTTGCGTGAGCGGTGATGAAAATTATCTTCGTCTGGTCATTGTATTTAAGTATCGAGGTGCACAGCGTATCGCCTTCCACATCGGGAAGCCTCTGGTCCAGGAGCACAACATCCTTATCGCCCTTGGAACTGGCGGCCAGACCTTCGGCCCCCGTGTTTGCCACCGTCACCTCTATCGAGTCTCCCTCCAGGTATTCCTTCAGGCTTTGGCAAAAAGTCTTGTCGTCATCGATTATCAGCAGTTTTCTCATATACTTGTTTTTCCCCGGTCTATTTTCCATCTCCGCCCTCCGGAATGAACACGTCTACGGCCGTGCCCACACCCTGTTCTCCGGATATTTCTATTGTTCCGTTCATCTTCGTGACCATTTTTCTGGCGAGCATGAGACCAAGCCCGGTGCCTTCCGGCTTTGTGGTATAGAAAGGCCTGAATGCGTCCCTTAACTGGTTGGGCGTCATGCCGCACCCGTTGTCCTGGATATGTATAAGGATGTGCCCGGGCATTTTCACTATTTTTATATCGATCCTGGGCGCCGTCCTGTCTTTAAGCGCATCCGCGGCATTGGTAACTATATTAAGCAGGACCTGCTGAAGGGCCCTGGGGTCCGCATAAAAGTATTCCGCGCCAGGCTGGATGCTGGTCATTATCTTTATCCCTTTTCTTTTGAAGTCCTCCACAATAAGAGAATGGAAATTATCGATAAACGGGATTATTTCCACGTCTTTCAGCTCGGGAGTCTCGTGGACATTGAAGCTTTTGAGCATTTTTAGCAGGTATTCCATCCTTGAAAGCTCCGCAAGCGCCCTGTCCAGGTAAGTATCAATGACTTCCCTTTTGAAGCCGCTCTCCATCTTGGTCTTTAGGACGCTTAAAGCCATTTTTATCGAGCTTACCGGGTTTCCGATCTCGTGCCTTATACCGGAGAAGACATAGCCGATATTGTCCATTGTGTTGACCGCCTCAGCGATCGATTCCAGGCGTAGTTTCTCGGTAATGTCCCTTGTTATGACCACCACGTTTGTAACCTGGCCCATGTAGTCCCTTACCGGGGCGATGGTCTCTTCCACCATCAGGGCAACGCCGTCTTTATTGTTGATCTGGAACCTGCCGGTCCAGGGGTTGCCCGTCCTGATAGTCGCGTTGAACACGTCTTCGAAGGATGCTTCCTGCCCTGGATTTCTCGTCATATCTTTTATATTCGTCCCAAGCATTTCATCTTTTGTGCTTCCGCTGATACGCTCGAAACTTTCGTTCACATACTGGATATTTCCTTCCAGTCCGGCAACGGTCATTGCGTCCACTGACGATTCCACCGCGGCGGCAAGCAGGGCCTTGTCTTCCTCGACCTTTTTTCTTGCGCTGATGTCCTCGATCATGCCCAGGAAATATAGCGGCGAGCCTTCCTCATCACGTACAAGCGACCCCGTTAAATTGGCCCATATGAGTGTCCCGTCTTTCCTTATGTACCGTTTCTCCATCTGGAAATAAGGGATGTCGCCCGAATACAGGAGTTCGCGTTTCTGTATATTTAATCGCATGTCATCGGGGTGGCTGATATCGGCCACGCTCATTGAGTTAAGCTCATCTTCCGTGTGTCCGAGCATGCGGCAAAGCGCCGGGTTTACTTTTATGAAATTCATGTCCCGGCCGGCTAAAGCTATGCCGATAGGGCCCTCCTCAAATATCTTCCTGAAGCGCTCCTCGCGTTCCAAAAGCGCCTTTTCCACCGCTTTCTGCTCAGTTACATCCAGGGCCGAACCAAGTATCCGGGAGGGGGAGCCGTCCGGGTTTCTTGTAAAAACGGTGTCCCTGCTTCTCAACCAGTGCCACTGGCCCCTTGAGTCTTTCATGCGGTACTCGATTTCCAGGATCTCGCCGTCTTTAAGCGCCAGGAAGCGCTCTTTCATGCTGATAAGTGAAGGCAGGTCGTCCGGATGTATGAGTTTGACGAGTGTCCAGTTGTCGAATTTTTTTATTTCGGAAGAATCATACCCCAGAATCTTGAGCATCTGGCGGTTGGAATAGACCACCTGGTGCCCGGCAAGGTCATATATAAAAAGCACATTTGGGTTAAGGTCGGCAATGCTCTGGACAAAATGCTGGCTTTCCCGAAGGAACTCCTCTGTCTCATCCCTCTTTTTTATTTCTTCCATTAACAGGATATTGGACTCTCTCAGGCTGTTTTCGACGGCTTTTGTCTTGGATACGTCCCTGAGTATGGCAATAGCGTGCCAGTTGCCTTCGAGCCTGGCGGCCGTGGTGGATATTTCCACCTGGAACCGGGTCTTGTCTTTTTTTACCGCGACGGACTCATAGGTCTTTCCTATAGCCGGGCCTTCTCCAGTTTCGGTAAACTTTTTTATCCCGGACCTGTAAATATCATGATATTCCTGGGGAAGGACAAAAAGGTGCAGCTCTTTTCCGCGTACCTCATCAAAACTGTATCCAAACATCTTTTCGGCTGCATTGTTCCAGAATAGTACCCGGCCCCCGCCGTCAATGTGGACGATGGCATCCGGAGCGGCCGATGCGAAGGCGGCCAGCATTTCCGCTGCTTCTTCCTGACCTAGTTCTTTTTTTCCCATTACCGTTTTTTCCCCGGTGTCCTGATCTAAAAAAACAGGACTATGGCCGTAAAAAACCCTTGTATTTGAAAGAAAGCTCCAGCGGTATGAATTCCCAAACATCTTCCCCTAGGTTTTAGAATAACCCAAGGCCGGCCAAAATCTCAATCGGTCAAAATTAAAAAAGGGTCCCGGTTTATATTGTCCAGTCTTGCCCTGGCAATGGCTAAGTTTTATTTGCCTGAATAGACACGCTGCCAGAGTTCGAAGTATTTTCCCATTGAACGCCGGATAAAGCTTTCCGCGTATTGTCCGGCCCCTGAGACAACGGCCCTGTAACGGTTGAGGGAGACCGCGGCATCCACCCAGTTGTTCGAGGCAAGCTGGCTTCTGTACATTGACAGGGCTTCGGTTTTTTTCCCGAATGTGGAAGTGACGTCCACGACCAGATTTGGCACAAGCGGGGTCCATACCTCGTAGGCGCAGACGGTAAAGCCGTAACGGTTTTCTTGATAAAGACCGGCCAGCAAATGGTTTACGGCCAAATGGTCGTTATGGCGGTCAAAAAGAGAGGGCAGATAAACCGTTTTTGGCCTGTACTCATCAAGCATTTTTTTTAATGCGATTGCCGCCCCTTTTTCTTTATTCAGGGATTTTTTTGACCGATAGTCCAGAAATTCCATTTTTCCGATCCCTATAATCCTTGCGGCTTCACGCGCCTCGTTGACGCGCTCTTTCGTGCAATCGGCAAAATATAGCGCCGCCACCTCGTCTCCGGCCTCCGCGTGCTTGGCGAGCGTCCCTCCGCAGCCGATAACGTCGTCATCGATATGGGGGGCGAGGACAAGAACGCGCCCGCTGTCTGGTCTTTCAAGCTTCATGGGAGACGCTTTGAGTCCGGGCTCTATCGCTTCATAAAGCCGCCAGATGTGGGACCATTTTATCCTGGAGGGGAGTCTCATTTTTTTATTTTTTATTTTAAACGTTTGGACATTTTTTGATCTTTTTATTTTTTTTCGGTATAACGAAGGAAGGGGAAGTGAAACTCCTGGGGAGGGATTCGAACCCCCGACATGGTGGTTAACAGCCACCCGCTCTGCCGACTGAGCTACCCAGGAACCGAACTCAAAAGGACAAGTAATTTTATATCAGAAAAAACGCCCGCTTGTCAACATCAACAGCGGGTCATAAACAATTTATGAGAACCAAACTTGTTGTCAAATTTCAGAGAGTTTCGAGAAATCACAGACCCCGGCGGCAAGCGCCCAGAGCCCATTAAGCAGGGCCAGCCTGTTGCGTTTAATGCTCTCGTCCTTGTCCATTACGAGCACCGCTTCAAAAAAACCGTTTACTGTTCCGGTCAGATTTGAAAGCTCATTCAGGGCTTCCTCATAAAGATGCTCCGAAATGAAACGCCCTAACATTTTTATCGCGGTTATCTTTTCGAAAAATTCCTTTTCCGCAGCCTCCCTGAAGAGCCCGGTATCCACATTGGGAAGCTTTTCCACTTCAGCGGGCAGGATGTTTTTTACCCTTTTAATAGCTAACAGGAAATCGTTATAGCCCGGTGTCTGTTTGAAACGCTTTATGGCTTTTCTTCTGTCCACAATGTCTTTGAGCGGGGCACGGAGGGCCATGCTCATGACCGAATCGGATATGTCGCTTTCAAAACCCCTCGCCTCGAATATCTGCGGGAGCCTCGATTCAAAAAATTTAAGTATCTGGGATTTCAGTTCCGCGTTTTTATCCTGTCCCAAAGCGGCGAGCGCTTTTTCAGTAAGTTTGTCCAATGCAAGCTCGTATCCGCCTTCGATAAGTATCTGGGACACCGCGATGGCCTGCCTGCGGAGCGCAAACGGGTCTTCGGAGCCGGTAGGCGCAAGCCCCAGATGGAAAAAAGCGGCTATATTGTCCATCCTGTCGGCCAGGCTCAAACAGGCGCCAATCTTTGTGGAGGGCAGGGCGTCTCCCATGTGCCGTGGGAGGTACTGCTCAAGAATGGCTTCGGCCACCTCCCGGGACTCTCCGTCGTTAATGGCGTAGTATCTTCCCATTATGCCCTGCAATTCAGGAAACTCCCTTACCACTCCAGTCACAAGATCGGATTTTGAAAGGAGCGCGGCCCTTTTTGCGGCCTCCAGGGCTTCCGGGCAGGTTTCCCCGGCTATGTAGGACACTATGCCTTCCATTCGCATGAGCTTGTCATAAATACTCCCAAGGCGCTCATGAAAGGCCACTTTCTTAAGGTCTTCAACCCTTGATTCAAGCCGGCGCTTCCTGTCGTCGTGATAATAGAACCTGGCATCCTCGAACCGCGCCCTGATAACGCGCTCGGAACCGGCCTTTACGACAAAATAATTTTCCTTTAGCGTGTTGCTTATGACCGTGAAATGATTTATGAGCCTGTCTTTATCATTTTTTATGGCGAAATATTTCTGATGGTCCTGCATGACGGTGATAAGGAGTTCCTCAGGCAACTCCAGGTATTCACTGGGAAATTCGCAGAGCATTCCAACAGGGTACTCGACAAGGTAAACGACTGTGTTCAAAAGCGCCTCATCGATAACCGGTTTGCCGCCTACAGTAGCGGCCAGCCTTTCCAGGTCTTCCAGAATGGTCTTGCGTCTTTTTTCCTGATCCACTACGACAAAGCTCGACTGCAGGACCTTTTCATAAGACCCGGCATCCTTCAGCTGAAAAGCTCCTGGGGACAGGAACCTGTGCCCCCGCGTTATATTGCCGCTTTTAGTCCCGTCAAGCTCGATATGGAGGGCCTCGGAATCGAAGATGGCGGTGATCCACCGGACAGGCCTCACGAACCTTATATTGCCGTTTCCCCATCTCATCGATTTCGGAAAAGGCAGCGAGAGGATGACCTCTAGGAGAAGTCCTGGAAAGAGCGCCTTTAACGGGCTGCCTTTCTCCTCCACGACAGCCGCCATGTACCGGCCGGAATTTTTTTCCTTTACTATCAGCTGGTCCGGCTTCAGGCCAAGCCCCTTCGCAAAGCCAGCCAACGCCTTTGTGGGGTTTCCGTCTTTGTCGAAGGCGGCCTTTTCAGGAGGGCCGAAGACCTCCTTTGTCCGGTCCGGCTGGTTTTCGGGCAGGTCCTTTGCTATCAAAGCAAGGCGCCTGGGTGTGGCAAAGACGCTGATCTCGCCAAAAGGGATGGCGTTTTCGGCAAACCTCTGGCTTATAAGGTTTTTAAGGTTCTGAATGGCCTGAGGCAAAAACCTTGCGGGAACCTCTTCTATCCCTATCTCAAAGAGAAGTTCTTTCACTTTCAATTCCACCTTCTTCTTTCAATAGCGGATAGCCCATTTCCTCACGCTGCTTCAGGTAGGCCCTTGCGCAAAGCTTGGCCAGGTTTCTGACCCTTCCTATAAAACCGGTCCTTTCCGTAACGGAAAGCACGCCCCTGGCGTCAAGCAGGTTGAATGTATGGGAGCATTTCAGGCAATACTCATAGGAAGGGAGCACAAGCCCCGCTTTTATAAGCCTTGAGCACTCGCCTTCGAAGGAATCGAACAGCTTAAAAAGCAGGTCCGTGTTGGCCAGCTCGAAATTGAACTTGGAGAACTCCACCTCAGACATATGGTGGACGTCCCCGTATTTGATGCCTTTTGCCCATTCGAGCTGATATACGTTGTCGACCTCCTGAAGGTACATGGCTATACGCTCAAGGCCATAGGTTATCTCGACCGGCACGGGCTTGAGTTCTATGCCGCCGACCTGTTGAAAATACGTGAACTGCGTTATCTCCATGCCGTCCAGCCAGACCTCCCAGCCAAGCCCCCAGGCGCCCAGGGTAGGGGATTCCCAGTCATCCTCCACAAACCGTATGTCGTGCCTGAGGGGCTCGATGCCAAGGCCTACCAGGCTTTCAAGATAAAGTTCCTGGCTGTTTACCGGAGAGGGCTTCAGTATGGTCTGAAACTGGTAATAGTGCTGCAGCCTGTTCGGGTTCTCCCCGTAGCGGCCATCGGTGGGCCTTCTGGAGGGCTCGACGTAAGCGGCCTTCCAGGGCTCCGGCCCAAGCACCCTGAAGAAGGTGGCCGGATGGAATGTTCCCGCTCCCACTTCCATGTCATAAGGCTGCAATATGGCGCAGCCCTTGCCGGACCAGTATTCCTGCAGCTTCATTATAAGTTCTTGAAAATACATCGAATTTGAATAATAATGGACATTGCGGGTGTTTGTCAAATTTATGAGGAAAAGAACAAATTAAGGGAAGCACAGAGGAAGTCATGCCCGATGGCCTTAGCCGGACATCCATTTTGACGTTTTCTCTAAATCCCTTAACTTGGATTCCCGCCTGCGCGGGAATGACGAAAACCGCACCTAGGCAGTCAAGGGCTTGAATATTTGGCGGCAAAGCAAAACAATTTTGCAGCTGTATATTTATTTGCCAGTAAAAGGCTGCGTCGTTTATAATTGAAGGTAAAGTTTGTATCAGGAAAGGAGCGCTGGGAATCAAAATGCCCGTTTACGAATACAGGTGCAACAAGTGCAAGGCCGAGTTCACCTATCTGAAACTGAGGGCCGATGACGAGCCCCTTTGCCCGGAGTGCAAATCCGCGGATGTGACCAAAAAGATATCCAGTTTCTCCTGCTCAGGGGGCGGCGGATTTTCTGGAGGCTCCGGTTTCGGCCACAGCGGCGGTTGCTGAAGCCCCTCCCGCTGAGGCGTGCCCTCAGCCGGTCAAAATAAAAGAAAAAACAAAACCCTGGCCTCCCGGCATGAATTTACGGTCTGGAGAGCAGCGGTTTCTTGACTTTTTAAAGCTCGAATAAATAGAATCGAAGCTTCATGGGGATGATGGGAAAACAGAAAAAACTTCTTCTCGCCGATGACAGCATAACAATAAGGAAAGTCGTTGAGCTGGTGCTTGCCGATGAAGGTTTCGAGCTGAAGCTTACAAGCGACGGCGCTGAGGCCCTCGATGCGGTCTCATCCTTCAGGCCAGACATCATCCTGACCGATGTGGATATGCCGGGCCTAAGCGGATATCAGCTTACCGAAACCATAAAGAACAGCCCCGCCACGCGTTCTATCCCTGTCATACTGATGGTTGGCGCCTTCGAAACGGTGGATGAGGACCTCATAAAAAAGGCCGGAGCCGACGATTACATAATAAAACCTTTCGAGTCGCACGACCTGATATCGAAATTAAAAAACGCGCTTTCTTCAAGGGAGACTCCCTCCGGACAGAATATCGCTTTTTCTGAAGGACTGGAAGCCGAAATCGCAAAATCCGAAGCCGGTACCGTGCATGAGATCCATCACGAGGCGATGCCCGCTCAAAATGGGCAGGAGCACCTGGTGGCTGAGCATTTTGTGGATGAGGTGGCCGTGCCTCCCGTCGAAGAAACGGTTTTTCCCGCCGGGTGCGGGACCGGGGTATCTCCTTCTATCAGCATTTCTGCGGAGGATTTTAAAGATGAGATCGGCGCTCAGGTCTCAAAAAGCATTCATGAGGCCGTAGGCGGGCTCGATCTTGCGAACATTATCTCTCAGACGCTTGCTCCCTGCATTCAGGCCGCCGCCCTCGAGAGCATGGGCTCTCAACTCAAAGCCCTGATACCTGAAATCAAGGCATCGCTTCTGGATGCTATCGTCCCCGGAATCAAAGAGGCCGTTACGGAGTCGGTCGTGTCCGGTATAAGGACGTCCATCATGGAGTCCATAATGCCCGAGGTAAGGTCGGCAGTGCTCGAATCGCTTTTGCCTGAGATAAAAACGGCCATAACAGATGCGATAATTCCGGAGGTAAAACCGGTATTCACGGAATCCGTGATCCCGGAGATCAAAAACAGCGTGATGAGGTCCGTGGAGCCTGAAATAAAACAGGCGGTCAGAGACTCATTGCCCGGAATAATGAAATCCGTTATGGCATCCACTGCCCTGCGGGTGGCTGAGACCGCCGCCGAAGACATTCACAAGGAAATCGAAAACATCGTGCGGGAATCCGTGGTCCAGGTTGCCGAGCCGATCATAAAAAAAGAAATAGAAGCCATCAAATCAGCCATATAATCAAACTGACCTTTCTGATCTTTTTGTAAATAATTTTTGAAAATTTCGGAAAAGTAAAAAGCAAAAAAAGCAAAAAAATAAAAAACAGAAAGTAAAAATGTCCGAAACGGAAAAGCGTAAAAGCTACGAGCCCCAGGCTATTGAGCAGAAATGGTACGATTTCTGGCTCCGGAAGGGCCTGTTCAAGCCGGAGGTGAACCCTTCGGGAGAGCCGTACTGCATAGTTATCCCCCCGCCCAATGTGACGGGTTCCCTGCACATGGGCCATGCCCTTAATGCGACCCTTCAGGATGTGCTTATAAGGTGGAAGCGCATGCACGGATACCGGGCGCTCTGGATACCGGGCACGGACCACGCTGGCATCGCCACGCAAAACGTGGTGGAGAGGGAGATCGCAAAAGAGAAAACAGACCGGCACCAGCTCGGCAGGGAAGAGTTCATAAACAGGGTCTGGAAATGGAAGGGCGAATACGGTGGCAGGATAATCCACCAGCTTAAGAAGATGGGCGCCTCGTGCGACTGGTCCAGGGAGCGCTTCACCCTGGACGAGGGCCTCTCCGCCGCCGTAAGAACGGTTTTTGTGAAGCTCTATGAAGAAGGTCTCATCTATCGCTCCACACGGCTTATAAACTGGTGTCCGCGCTGCCTCACGGCCCTTTCGGACCTGGAAGTGGAGCACGAGGAAGAAGAGGGGCTCCTTACTTATATAAGATATCCGCTTGAGGGCGGTAAAGGCCATCTGGTAGTGGCGACGACCAGACCGGAAACCATGCTTGGCGACACGGGGGTTGCCGTCAACCCGGAAGACGAAAGATATAGGGAGCTTATCGGCAGGCGGATAGAGCTGCCCCTTACCTGCCGGCAGATGCCGATCGTCGGGGACGCGGCAGTAGAGATGGAGTTTGGCACCGGTGCCGTAAAGGTGACCCCGGCGCACGATTTCAATGACGAAGAGATCGCCAAAAGGCAGAGCCCGGCGTTGCCGTCGATAAGCGTTATCGGCGCGGACGGAAAGATGACCGCCCTGGCCGGAGCGCGTTATGAGGGCCTGGACCGTTATGAATGCAGAAGGCTTGTAGTCGAAGACCTGAAAAAACAGGGTCTCCTCGAAAAAGAGGAAAAGTATACCCATTCGATAGGGCACTGCTACAGATGTAAAACTGTAATCGAGCCCCTTGCCACCCCGCAATGGTACGTGAAAATTGAACCGCTGGCCAGCGAGGCCATAAAAGCGGTGCGCGACGGCAGGGTAAAGATAGTGCCTTCGGGCTGGGAGAACAGTTATTTTTCCTGGATGGAGAACATTAAGGACTGGTGCATCTCCAGGCAGATATGGTGGGGGCACCGCATACCGGTGTGGTACTGCGAATGCGGAAAAACAATAGTGTCCACAGAGACGCCCACCGTATGCCCCGGATGCGGGAGCACGGAACTCAAGCAGGACCCGGACGTGCTCGACACCTGGTTTTCCTCAGGGCTCTGGCCTTTCTCTACCCTTGGGTGGCCGCAGATGCCCGAAGACATGAAGGCGTTTTATCCAACGGGCACCCTGGTGACAGCCTTTGATATACTTTTCTTCTGGGTGGCCAGGATGATAATGCTGGGGCTTAAATTCATGGGGGATGTGCCTTTCCGTTACGTGTACATACATGCACTTGTCCGCGACGAGGAAGGGCAGAAGATGAGCAAGTCCAAAGGAAACGTCGTGGACCCGCTTTTGATCGTGGATAAATACGGGGCGGACGCCTTCAGGTTCACGCTTGCGGCGTTTGCCGCGCAGGGCAGGGACATCAAATTCTCCGAAGAGCGCGTAAAGGGTTACAGGCATTTCATAAACAAGCTCTGGAACGCGTCCAGGTTCATTTCGATGAACGTGGAGGGCAGGCAGATCGCGCACGGTATTGACCAGGTCAGGGACCTGCCAAGCCTGTGGATATTGAGCAGGCTCGCCAACGCCGCCGATGAGATAGACAGCGCGCTTCAGGAATACCGCTTCAATGACGCTGCAAACAGGGTGTACCAGTTCCTGTGGCGCGAATTCTGCGACTGGTACCTGGAATTGGCGAAGACCGGGCTCGAAAACGAAGAGGACGCCCCCGGTATACGATGGTGCCTGCTTTATTGTCTTGACAGCGTTTTAAGGCTGCTCCACCCGTTCATGCCGTTTGTGACCGAAGAGATATGGCAAACGCTCCCCGTGCCTTTCCGGGATGGGGAAAGCATCATGACGGCGGCTTATCCTTCCGGACTTTACCGGGACCCGGCGGCCGAGGAGCGGATGGAGATCGTAATGGAGGCCATATCCGGGGTAAGGAACATCAGGGGTGAACTCAATGTGCAGCCGGGCGCAAAGGTAAAGGTGCTCGTAAACGCCGGCTCCGAGGACGTAGCTAAAACTCTTATGGGGCATTTGCCTTATATAAAGCGTCAGGCCGGAGCAGATAGTATAATTGTGGAAATGGGCCTTGCCGCGCCCCGGAAGGCAGCGGTAAATGTAATGTCCCGGCTGGAGGTCTATGTGCCGGTAGAAGGCCTTATTGATATAAAGGCGGAACTGGAGAGGCTTGGAAAGGAACTCCGTAAAACAGGCGAGGAGCTTTCCTTTTGCATGAAGAAGCTGATGGACCAGGATTTCATAAAAAGGGCGCCAGAGCAGGTGGTGGCGAAGGAGAAGGCCAAATGCCAGGAGCTTGAGGGCAAGAAGGCCAACATTGAAGACAGCATAAACCGGCTAAAGAACATCTTCCAGGAGGCGGAAAATGGCTGAAGAGACATTTTCAATCGAGAACCAGGACCTGAGCTTTGTCGAAGCGGAGTTCGTCAATGTAAAAAACTCTACGGTGCGAGGCATCGAGGGCTCACGGATTGAAATGCAGCAGGTCGCGGCCCTCTCCATAGACGGGGAGAAAATAGACGTTACCCAGGGGGCAAGCGGCATTCTGCGCGGCAATGACGTAAGCATCAACCAGTCCGTCGCGGGCGTGGTCGTTGGCAATAACACACAGCTTAATTTTGCGTTCTCGCCCATCACTGTGGCCAAGGACTACGCCGCCATGACCAGGTCCGCGGCTGTGCTGGTGGCCGCAAAAGAGGTGCGGCTCGAAAACAGCGCGACGGTCTTTCTTATGGCCGGCAAGGTGGAAGGAAATGTCACGACCCTGCTTAACGCAAAAACGGCCCTTTGCCTTGGCGCAATGATAGGCGGGGTGCTGGGCTTTCTATCCCTGTTCAGGAAATAAAAAATTCCGGATGGGTATCATGCCGGCACAGGTAACGCGTTTTCTTTCCATGTCCCTTGAGGAGGATCTTGGGCCGGGTGATATAACAAGCGCCCTGCTTCTGACGGGCAACCAAAGGTCCAAAGCGGTGTTTACCGCTAAAAGCGGTTTCATATTGGCCGGCCTCCCATTTGCCCAGGAGGTCTTTCGCCTGGTGGACGGGGGCATCAAATTCAAGCCGCTTTTAAAAGAGGGCTCAAAAGTACAAAAAGGGGCCGTGCTGGCCGAAATAACCGGACAAGCTGCCTCTCTTCTTGCAGCCGAACGCGTGTCCTTGAATATCCTTCAACACCTCTGCGGTATCGCAACCCTTACAAACAGTTATGTGCAGGCCATAAAAGAATTTTTACCATCCACGAAGATCGTCGACACCCGGAAAACCATGCCTTCCATGCGGTATATGGAAAAGTACGCGGTCAGGATGGGCGGGGGCGGCAACCACCGTTTCGGTCTTTATGATGGCATCCTCATAAAGGACAACCATATAAAAGCGGCTGGCGGAATAAAAAAGGCGGTTGCGCTGGCAAAAAAGGGCGGCATGCACCACCTTTTAAAGATCGAGATAGAAGTTGAAGACTTGAAAGGCCTTAAGGACGCCCTTGAAGCGGGCGCGGACGTTATAATGCTGGACAATATGAGCATCCCCATGATGGAGCAGGCCGTTAAACTTTGCAAAAAAGGCAAAAAAGACAAAACTGTGCTCCTCGAAGCTTCCGGAAATGTAACTCTGGAAAACGTACGCAGCATTGCCCAAACCGGCGTGGACCTGATATCTTCCGGTTCGATCACGCATTCGGCCCCGGCGGCCGACATAAGCATGAGGATCATTTAGAACCTGTCTCAAAATTGTTTCCGGCTGCAAGAGGCTGAAATCGCGTCATACGGCGTCGAAAAAGGAAAATCCATCCTCAACGCAGCGCTGCTGCGCCTCCGGGTGATTGTAAATCCCTTTCAGGGATTTCGAATGTAAGGATTTTTGAATTATCTGATTCGCTCGCTAAAACCCTTCGGGTGCGCTCGCTATCCATTTTCCGCTTTTCTCCTTGTCTGTCACAATTTCCGCTCTCTACAGATTCCGGGGAAATTTAAATTTGTTTTCAGCTTGGAAGGGATGTAGGGGCGCGCCTTGGTGCGCCCTGTAGTTTTAAAATTGTATTCCTGCCCGTGGAAATAATGGATAAAATAGTATTGTGCCGCGCCCGCGTGCTGTTACTGCCCGGCTAGTTTTTTCTTCAGCAGCTCATTGATAACGGCGGGATTGCCTTTGCCTTTGGTGGCCTTCATTACCTGCCCCACAAAAAAACCGAAGAGCTTTTCCTCACCGGCCCTGCACCTTTCCGTCTCGCCGGGATTCGATGAGATGACCTGATCTATAACGGCCCCGAGTTCTTCCGTGCCGCTTATCTGGACGAGCCCTTTTTCCTTTATTATCTCTGCCGCGGTTTTTCTGCTTTTATACATGTCCTCGAAAACGGTCTTCGCAATTTTTCCGCTTATCGTCCCTGCGTCAATGAGCTTTAAAAGCTCAACTAGTCCTGCCGGGGTCATCGGGGATTCTTCTATGGAGATGCCGTCTTCGTTAAACAGGCGCATGAGTTCTCCCATTATCCAGTTGCTGGCCGCCTTGGGCTGTGCGCCGAGCTTTAGCGTCTCTTCAAACCACTCAGCCAATGCCTTTTCGGAGGTAAGCAGCTCCGCGTCATATTCTGGAAGCCCGTAATCGGAGATGAACCTTTCGCGCCTGGCGTCAGGCAGCTCCGGGATGGCCGATCTTATATCTTCCACCCACTCTTTTGCGGGCATGAACGGGACGAGGTCTGGTTCCGGGAAATACCGGTAATCGTGGGCCTCCTCTTTGGATCGCATGGACTGAGTAGTGCCGGTGACGGTGTCCCAAAGCCTTGTTTCCTGGAAGATGGGTTCGCCATTTTTTATCGCGCTTATCTGCCGTTTTACTTCATATTCGAGCGCCTTTTCCACGAACTTGAAGGAGTTCATGTTCTTAAGCTCCACTTTTGTGCCGAACCTGGTGGAACCTTCAGGCCTGACGGAGATATTGGCGTCGCAGCGCAATGAGCCCTGTTCCATGTTGCCGTCGCAAACGCCTATATATCTGAGGATCGCCCTCAGTTTGCGCATGTAGGCGGAGGCCTCTTTCGGGTTCCTTAAGTCCGGCTCCGAAACTATCTCCATCAATGGGACCCCGGCCCTGTTCAGGTCGACAAAGCTGTACGGACCGGCCCCTTCATGGATGTTCTTTCCCGCGTCTTCCTCGATATGTATCCGGGTGATCCCTATCCGCCTGGTCCCTTCTCCCGCGTTTATATCCACATGCCCGTGCTCGCAGACCGGAAGCTCGTACTGGCTTATCTGGTAGCCCTTGGGAAGGTCAGGATAGAAATAGTTTTTCCTCGCGAAACGGCTGAACGGCGAGATGCTACAGTTCGTGGCCAGCCCCGTTTTTATCGTGAACAGGAGCGCCTTCTCATTCAGCACAGGCAGAGACCCCGGCATGCCGGTGCAGACGGGGCAGGTCTGGGAATTCGGCGGAAGCCCGAATTTCGTGGAGCAGCCGCAGAATATCTTCGACTCCGTCAGCAGCTGTGCATGGACCTCAAGCCCGATCACCGTTTCGAATTTAATTGTGCTCATTTATTTTTAAAATTGCCTTTTTCCTTTATTGCTTTTCCGCTTTTATGCATAATTTGTGTTATTCCGGCTTGTCCGGAATCCTTCTTTTATCTTCTACAGTGAAGGCCTTTTTTTGTGCCATTCCGTTGATTGCTCGTATGCGTGCGCTGCCCTTATGACCGTCTCCTCGTCAAAATGCCTGCCTATCAGCTGAAGCCCTATCGGAAGGCCCCCTCCGGTAAACCCGCACGGTATGGATATGCCGGGCAGGCCGGCCAGATTTATGGATATCGTAAATATGTCCGACAGATACATCTGAAGCGGGTCTGCCGATTTTTCGCCTATTTTGAAAGCCGCAGTGGGGGAGGTGGGCGTTGCTATAACGTCAGCCGCCTTGAAAGCCTCTTCGAAATCGCGCTTTATAAGCGTTCTTACCTGCTGGGCCCTTCCGTAATAGGCCTCGTAATATCCCGCGGAAAGGGCATACGTGCCAAGCATTATCCTGCGCTTCACTTCGGGGCCGAACCCCTGCGCCCTTGTCTGAAGGTATGTATCCAGGAGGTCTTTTCCTCCCGCCCTGAAGCCGTATTTGACCCCGTCATATCTTGCCAGGTTCGATGATGCCTCCGAGGTGGCAAGTATATAATAGGTTGCAACGGCATAACCGGTATGGGGAAGGCTGACCTCAACCGGGATGGCCCCTATGGACTCCATCTTCTTTACCGCATCCTTTACCGCCTTTTCAACCTCCGGGTCCATCCCCTCGATGAAATATTCCTTGGGGATGCCAACCCTAATCCCTTTTACATCCATTCCAGCGGCCTTCGTAAAATCCGGCACCGGGACCGGGGCGGACGTGGAGTCCAGCGGGTCGCGCCCGGCCATGATGTTCAGCATTATGGCCGCGTCTTTTACCGTCTTTGTGATAGGCCCTATCTGGTCCAGCGAGGAGGCGAAGGCCACAAGTCCGTACCTTGAGACCCTGCCGTAAGTCGGTTTTAACCCGACCACCCCGCACAGGGAAGCGGGCTGCCTGATGGAGCCTCCGGTATCAGAGCCCAGGGCCGCAGCGCATTCACCCGAGGCAACAGCCGCTGCCGAGCCGCCGCTGCTTCCGCCGGGTATGCGGCCTAAATCCCATGGGTTTTTCGTCGTGAAAAAGGCGGAATTTTCAGTCGAGGAGCCCATCGCGAACTCGTCCAGGTTGGTTTTGCCCGTGAAAACGCTCCCGGCCTTTGCAAGCCGCTCCGTGACCGTGCTTTCATACGGGGCGATGAAATTTTCAAGTATCTTGGAAGAGCAGGTGGTCCTTATCCCTTTTGTGCACATGTTGTCCTTTACGGCGATCGGGATTCCCGAAAGGACGCCGGTATTGCCAGCGGCCAGCATCTCCTCCGCTTTTTCGCGCGTAAGGGTCACATAGGCCTTCACCCTCTCCTCGACGGCGTCTATCCGTGAGAAGACGGAATCAAGGACCTCACGGGGAGTGACCTCTTTTTTATCAAGCAGGGTTTTTAACCCTTCTATGCCAAGCTCGAACAGTTCCATGTATTTTTTTTATATTTTTAAATTGTTCCTGTGAGCATAAAGAATAAATTATAAGCGCGATAATGTCAAAGTAGATGGTAATGTTCAGCGATTATAAATGATTTTTTCTCAAATTTATATTAAATTAAATGAATGCTCGTCAGCATTATAGTACCCGTTTTCAATCAGGTCCGCTTTACAAAGATCTGCATCGAAAGCCTCCAGGCGGCCCGTCCCGAAAAAAGCGAAGTCATAGTCATTAATAACGGGTCGTCAGATGAAACCGCGCAATATCTGCAGGAGTGCCGGGATATCACCGTGATCTACAATGAAAAAAACCTGGGATGCGCA
>JAKAEG010000023.1 GCA_021819985.1 Nitrospirota bacterium
GTGAAGCCGGTCTTCTGGACGGCAGGAAACTTTTTTTGTTAATATAACCGACAGCCCCCTTAGCTCAGTAGGATAGAGCACAGGTTTCCTAAACCTGGTGTCGCAAGTTCGATTCTTGCAGGGGGCACCAGACTTTTCCCTTTAAATCCGAAACTTACGCCATGGCACTGACCGCTCCCATCTCGCCATTTGCTGCCGCAGGTCGTGAAAGTGGAAGTTCTGAAGGCCGGCAAGGTCCTTTATGGTTGATCCCAAGATAGTAAGGGAATGGCTGGCCAAGGCTGATGGAGACTTCGGCTTTGCAAGCATAAACCTGGAGGAAGACAACAAATTCTACTCCCAAATCTGCTTTCCCGCGCGGCCATTCAGCCCCAGCCTTAAAAGGCTGGAGGTTTCCGGCCCGTTTTATAAAACCGGACGTACCGGTCCTATCCGAAGGGGTTTCTTCATCTTGCCTGATCAAAAACCTCAAAACCCTTCAGATAGTCATCAAATCCTATCGGGGCCTCTATCCCAAACTCTTTGAGCAGGTCTATGGCCTCGCTTACAGGGATATCGAGTTTCTTTGCCAGGCCGTTAAGCGAAAGTTTCCCATCCCTGTAATACTTGAGCATGAGGAAGTCCCACCCGTATTCCAGAAGCTCCCGGGCCATGGTCGATTTGTCCTTGTGTTCGGATTTGGAAAGTTCTTCAAGCCTTTCCAGGTCCCTTTCTTTCAATCTCAGGCTTATAACGCCCATTTCAGTTTTCTCCTTTTAGCCGTTTGGCGGCATCTTCGATTATCCTCCGGCTGTACCTGCCGTATCCGGCAAGACTATCAAGTTTGGCAAGGGCCATATCTTTCTCCAGTTTCCCCCTGGCGCTTATATTTATCAAAAAATGTATTGCCGTTGCAAACTGAACACCCATAACCTTGCACGCCTTTATGGTTGGCCCGTCATCGGCCGCTATCGGGCAGCCAAGTTTTCTTCCCAGCCAAAGCGCCTGGCTGGGTTCAAAACCTCGGCCCCGCGCCGAAGGCTGTCCACACAGTGATGCGCATAGTGCTTCGCCGTTGTGGACACATCTTCTTTGGTTATGGATAAAATACTCACGGAATTCGCACCCCGTAATTAAGCACCTCCAGTATTTTGACAAAGTATGTATTTAATGTCATAATGTCCAGCGGGTGATCTGGACCAAAACCGTGAAAATGGAATAATTATGAATACAGAGAAAAAGAAACTTCTCTTTGACGCCGCTTTCTCCTGCTTCATTTCGTATGGGTTTTCAAAAACCTCTCTTGATGACATTGCAAAGAAAGCAGGCGTTTCACGGAGCTCGATCTACCTCCTCTTTAAAAACAAGAAAGACCTCTTTATCTCAATGGTGGAAAATAATTTCGAAGATAAGCTCAAGAAGATTGCAGAGATCGTCAAAGCTAAAGGCTCGGAAAAAGACAAACTTAAACAATTTTTTGAAATCTGGATTCTTGAGGTATGGTCAAAGGTGTATAACTCCCCGCATGGAGCAGAGCTTTTTGAAATCGGAAAGGAAATTACTAAAGAGATCTCTGCAAAAGTGCAAAGACGTCTTTCAAAGCTGTTGACGGACGTAATAAAAAAGCCGGAGCTGGCTGAGATAGCGACACTGGCCGTTATAGGATTTAAATCGGACCAACCCTCACCGGCTGTCTTGAAGGCCAGAATTGATCTGCTCATTGAATTGATTGCTAACAGATAGCTTGATAAAGCCAAGCCGTCTTTTTTTTGTTTGCTTTTTGACATTTTAAATGTAATTTGTCATCGCGTCCAAATGGGGCGCAAGGGGGCTTATTTAAATAATGATGTATGCAGCATCTCCCAAAACTAAAAAAAATTTTAGTACCGGCAGCTATTTCATTTTTCATCCTGAAAAATTTTACAGACTCTCAACGGATGATGGCATTACCTTTTTGAATAGAACAGGAGGAATACGTGAAGTTTATTAAAATTTTGTACATGCGCATTAGCACTAGAACCGGAATGATCGTGCCTATGGGGATTCTTGCCGGAGCCCTTCTTGTTTCCGGTTGTGGAAGGCAGAGCGCTGCGGTAGGGAAGGCCCCGGGCACTCTCCCTCCGCCCGAAGTTGGAGTCGTCACGATACACACGCAACGAGTGACGCTAACTACAGAGCTTCCCGGCCGCACCTCCGCCTACCTCATCGCCGAGGTGCGGCCCCAGGTGAGCGGCATAATCAAGAAACGTCTGTTTACCGAAGGCACAGATGTCAAAGCGGGTGAAGTGCTCTACCAGATAGATCCTGCTGCTTACGAGGCGGCATACGACACCGCAAAAGCCTTACTGGCAAAGGCCGAAGCCAATCTCGTGCCTGCCCGGCTCAAGGCAGATCGATATCGGGAACTTGTAAAAATAAATGCTGTCAGTCAGCAGGACTATGATGACGCAATCTCAGCGCTCAAGCAAGCTGAGGCGGATGTTGAGGCAGGCAAGGCAGCTCTCGAAACCGCCCGGATCAATCTGGCATACACCAGGGTGACCGCCCCGATTTCGGGACGAATCGGCCGCTCATCAATTACAGATGGCGCCCTGGTGACAGCCAATCAAACCGCGGCACTGGCTACTATCCAACAGCTCAGCTCTATGTACGTTGATGTCACGCAGTCCAGTGCCGAACTATTGCAGCTAAAGCAAGATCTGGCCAGCGGACTGCTGAAGAACGACGGCGCCAGCCAGGCGAAAGTAAAGCTGCTGCTTGAAGACGGCAGTACCTATCCGTTAACAGGCACTCTTAAATTTTCCGAAGTTACTGTGGACCAGAGCACCGGCTCTGTCACGTTGCGCGCGGTTTTCCCCAACCCGAAAGATATACTGCTGCCCGGGATGTTCGTTCGCGCCATTTTGGATGAAGGGGAAAACCCGCACGCTATTGTGGTATCCCAGCAGGGAGTTTCCCGCGATCAGAAGGGTGATGCCGTGGTCATGGTGGTAGGGGCCGGAGAAAAAGTTGAGCCACGGGTTATCAAAGTGGTTCGGACTGTTGGAGATAACTGGCTGGTCAGCGAAGGACTGAAAGCGGGTGATCGTGTCATTCTGGATGGCATTCAGAGGGCCCGTCCGGGAACAATTGTTAAGGCAGTGCCGTTCGGAAGCAGTGTCAAAGGCGTCATTGCCAATGCTCCGGAAATGGCAGCAAACAGGTAAAAGGAGAATTTTTTCATGTCCAGGTTCTTCATAAATCGTCCTATTTTTGCTTGGGTGATCGCTATTATGGTCATGTTGGCCGGTTTGCTTGCGATCAAAACCTTGCCGGTCTCCCAGTACCCTCCCATTGCGCCGCCCCAGATCGCCATTAACGCCAGCTATCCGGGCGCCTCGGCACAGACGGCTCAGGATACGGTTACCCAGGTGATAGAACAGAAGCTGAATGGCATTGACAACCTTATTTATATGTCATCCACCAGCGACTCCTCCGGGGCGGTGACGCTTACACTGACCTTCAAGGCCGGCACCGACCCGAACATCGCTCAGGTGCAAGTGCAGAACAAGCTGCAACTTGCCATGCCGCTTCTCCCCCAGATCGTACAGCAGCAGGGGGTTCAGGTGGTCAAGTCCGGCCGGAACTATATGATGATAGTGGGCCTCGTTTCGGAAGACGGCTCGATGGACCGCAATACCCTGACCGACTATATGGTTTCGAACATCCAGGACCCCATCAGCCGGCTGGACGGCATCGGGGAAATAATGGTGTTTGGCAGCCAGAATGCTATGCGTATCTGGGTGGATCCTGCCAAACTTAATAACTACCACCTGACTACCGATGCCGTGATCTCGGCCATTCAGGCCCAGAACGTCCAGGTGTCAGCCGGCCAGTTTGGCGGAAACCCCGCTGTTCATGGCCAGCAGCTGAACGCGACAATCACGGCTCGCACCTTGCTGCAGACGCCCGGCCAGTTCGACAATATCATCCTTCGAACTAACCCCGACGGCTCTACCGTAAAACTTGGGGATGTGGCCGAGTGCAAGATAGGCACCGAAAATTACGATATTCAGTCATTCTACAACGGGAAGCCGCTGGGGGGGATGGCGATCCGGCTGGCGACCGGGGCCAACGCCCTGGATACCGCAAACCGGGTCAAGGCAAAAATGGCGGAACTCTCAAAGTATTTCCCGCCGGGAATGAAGGTGGTCTATCCCTATGATTCTACCCCCTTCGTGAAGATTTCCATAGAAGAAGTGATGCACACTCTGGTTGAGGCGATCTTCCTGGTTTTTATCGTGATGTTCCTCTTCCTCCAGAACCTCCGGGCGACATTGATTCCCACCATCGCGGTGCCCGTGGTTCTCCTGGGGACCATGGGAGCGCTGGCTGCCAGCGGCTTCTCCATAAACACTCTGACCATGTTCGCCCTGGTCATCGTCATCGGCCTTCTGGTGGACGACGCCATCGTGGTGGTGGAGAACGTGGAGCGGATCATGACCGAGGAGGGGCTCTCCCCCCATGATGCCACCATCAAGTCGATGGGCCAGATTACTAGTGCCCTCTGGGGTATTGCGACCGTCCTCACGGCGGTCTTTCTCCCTATGGCTTTCTTTGGCGGTTCTACCGGAGTCATTTACCGCCAGTTTTCAATCACCATAATTTCGGCCATGATCCTGTCAGTGCTGGTGGCCCAGATCCTGACCCCGGCCCTCTGCGGCACCATCCTGAAGCCTGTCGCAAAGGGACACCATGCTGGCGAGACCGGCTGGTTTTCCTGGTTCTTCCGTTATTTCAACCGGGCATTCGATTTCTGCCGGGGCAAATACGAGGGGATCGTAGGGCGTTCATTTGGGAAGCCGGTGCGCTATCTGGTTATCTACGCTACCATCGTGGCCTCGATGGGGTACTTCTTTCTCCACCTACCCACCTCGTTTCTGCCAGACGAGGATCAGGGGTTCCTGCTCTGCCAGATCCAACTTCCCCCCGGCGCTACAATGGAACGGACCCTGAAGTCCTTGAAGCAGATGGAACGCCATTTTCTGGTGGACGAGAAGAAGACGGTAGAAGGGATCGTCACCGTGGCCGGGTTCAGCTTTGCCGGCCGCGGCCAGAACATGGGGCTCGCCTGGGTGAGGCTCAAGGACTGGAGCGTGCGCAAAACCCCTGACCTGAAAGCCCCTGCCATTGCGGCGCGGGCGATGAAGGCGTTCTCGCGGATCCGGGACGGCCTCGCCTATGCCTTCGCCCCGCCGTCGGTACTGGAGCTGGGGGTGGCCAACGGCTTCGATTTCGAACTGCAGGACCGCGCCGGTCTCGGGCATGCCAAGCTGATGGAGGCCCGCAACCAGCTTCTCGCCATGGCGATGAAAGATCCCAAGCTGGTGACGGTGCGTCCCAATGGCCAAGACGATTCCCCCCAGTTCAAGCTCGATATAGATGACGTCCGGGCCGGTGCGCTGGGGGTCTCGTTGAGTAATATCAACGACGTCCTCTCCACCGCATGGGGGAGCACCTACGTCGACAACTTCATCCAGAACGGACGGGTGAAGAAGGTCTATCTCCAGTCAGATCCCCGCTACCGGATGCTGCCGGAGGATATCAACAGCTGGTACGTCAGCAATAAGGAAGGGCAGATGGTGCCGTTTTCCGCCTTTGCCACCGCCCGCTGGCAGTACGGGTCCCCACGTCTTGAACGTTACAACGGCCTTCCGTCGGTCGAGATCATGGGGCAGGCCGCTCCAGGCGTAAGCACCGGTGAGGCAATGGCCGAGATGGAGCATATGGCCGCCAAGCTCCCGCCAGGAATCGGGTACGAATGGACCGGTCTTTCGTACGAGGAAAAGAATGCCGGTGCGCAGGCGCCTGCGCTCTATGCGATCTCCCTTCTCGTGGTCTTTCTCTCGGTTGCGGCATTGTATGAAAGCTGGACGATTCCTTTTGTGAATCTGTTGATGCTGCCGTTAGGCCTCGTTGGCGCCGTCACCTTGGTTACGTTACGCGGCCTCCCCAATGACGTTTATCTCAAGATTGGTCTGCTCACGACAGTCGGGCTTTCGACCAAGAATGCCATCCTGATCATCCAGTTCATCAAGGAACAAATGCGGCAGGGGCACGAACTCATGGAGGCAACGTTGAACGCGGTGAAAATCAGGCTCCGTCCGGTTATCATGACTTCTCTTGCCTTTTTCTTCGGCACGCTGCCGCTCGCGCTGACTAAGGGGGCTGGCGCCGGGGCCCAGAACGCCATTGGAACCGCTGTCACGGGCGGATTGCTATCGGCTACTTTCATCGACCTGTTTTTTATTCCGTTCTTCTTTGTTATGGTATCACGACTGTTCAGTCGGGGGAAAAATAAAACAGTCACGGCAATCCCTGTTGTTGCCGCCGCAGTGGAAGGAAATTTATATGAAGAGACAACCCAATAAGGCAGAGAGATCGCGGCGAAAAGAAAAGCAGGGCAAAGGATTCCGCGCCGCGATCATTATTATTGCCCTAAGTGTTTTTTCCAGCTGTGCGAGCATGGCCCCGAAATATGTACGTCCGCAAGCGCCCGTCGCACCAAACTGGCCGAGTGGGGCGGCGTACAAAAGCAGCGCGGCTAAACCGGGGGTATACGCGTCCGAAATCAAATGGCAGGAATTTTTCATTAACAGCCAATTGCAAAAGCTGATCGCTTTGGCGCTTGAAAATAACCGTGACCTGCGAATCGCCGCGCTAAACATCGAAAGGTCAAGGGCACAGTATCGAATTCAGCGAGCCGGCCTCTTTCCAACGATAAACGCGGCTGGTGCCGGGATTGCGCAGAGGGTCCCCGCGAGCCTTTCGTCCACAGGAGAGGCGATAACTTTGCGTCAGTACGATTTGTCTCTCGGGTTCAGCGCCTATGAGCTTGATCTTTTCGGCCGCGTGCGAAGCCTCAAGAATGCGGCGCTTGAAGAGTTCTTCGCAACTGAGGAGGCGCGTCGCGGCACGCAGCTCAGTCTTGTGGCCGAGGTCGCAAGCGATTATCTGGCTCTTGCGGCTGATAAAGAACGCCTGAAAATAGCTCAGGACACATTAGAGAGTCAGCAGGCCTCCTATAATCTTATCAAAAGCCGATTCGAATTCGGCGCCTCTTCGGAGTTGGATCTCCGCCAGGCAGAAACCAGCGTTGATTCGGCGCAGGTGGATATTGCCAGATTCACCAGCCAGGTGGCCCAGGACGAAAACGCATTAGCTTTAGTGATCGGTTCGCCGGTCCCGGAGAACCTTTTGCCGTCAGGACTCAGCGCGATAACCGCGCTGAAAGATCTCAGCGCCGGTTTGCCTTCAGAGGTGCTTGAACGCCGCCCTGATATCATGCAGGCCGAACACCTTCTGAAAGCAGCCAATGCCAATATAGGCGCGGCGCGCGCAGCCTTCTTCCCGCGAATCACTCTCACTACGAGCATTGGGCTGGCAAGCGATCAGTTGTCCGGATTATTCAAGGGGGCATCCAGAGCCTGGAGTTTTGCGCCGCAGATTACCCTGCCTATTTTCGATGGGAGAAGAAACAGGGCAAATCTGAAAGTGTCGGAAATTGACCGCGACATTTTCGTTGCCCAATATGAGAAAGCTATTCAGAGCGCTTTCAGGGAAGTGGCCGACGCCCTTGCGCAACGCGGCACCCTTGGCGATCAGATGAAAGCCCAGCAGTCGCTGGTGGACGCCAACTCTGCGGCATACAGCCTGTCGCAAGCACGCTACCGAAATGGTATAGCAAGTTACCTGGATGTGCTGGATTCTCAGCGCTCACTCTATAGCGCGCAGCAGGGGCTGATCACTGTCCGGCTTTCCAGGTTGACCAACCTGATAACACTCTATAAGGTTCTTGGCGGAGGGGGAGTATGAACGGCAATAAATGATTTTAAAAATATAGCTCTGGACTGATAGGGATAGTTTTTCCAAAGAGAGATGCTGGAGGTTCTTGAGAAGACAGGAATGGAAGAAAACGGGATAGAAATTGACAGAAACCTTTGTAACGGCTGCGGATTATGCGTCACCGTTTGCCCGACGGGAACTATCTCACTTATACTAGGAAAAGCCGCTGCCTCCGGAGGGGAATCAATCTCTTGCGGACATTGCGAGGCAATATGTCCTCAAGAGGCTATCCATGTCACCACAATCGATAAAGAGATGTCACGGTATAAAACTTTCACCTCAGACAAACTGTGGCTTCCTCCTGGAAAATATAGTACGTCCTCTTTGGTACAGCTTATGGCATCGCGCCGGTCCTGTCGTTGCTTTACCGGCAAGCCCGTAGAACGGGCCATGCTCGAAGACCTCATAAATATAGGTATCACTGCACCATCCGGAACCAACAGCCAGTCCTGGAGTTTCACGATTCTGCCGACGAGGAAGGCGGTGACATCTTTTGCTGAACACATCGCCTCCTTTTTCAGGAGATTAAACATTACCGCAGAAAAAACAATGCTTCGCTTATTCCTCAAGCTGATAGGCAAAGGAGAACTCGATGCCTATTACCACGGTTATTACCGGAAGGTGAAGGATGCGCTTGAGCAATGGAATGAATCAGGCAAGGACCGGCTCTTTCACGGCAGCACGGCTGCGATCCTTATCGGTTCGAAACCGGGGGCAAGCTGTCCGTCTGAGGACGCCTTGCTCGCAACACAGAATATCCTGCTTGCGGCCCACAGTATGGAGGTTAAGGCTTAAGATGGGGCAAGATGCCTCCAGCCCGAAATACAGGAATGCTCAGGCAGCAAAAGATAGCTTGCATGATCAGAGTTGGTAATACTGTCAGGCCATCTCAGTAACAGCCATTTCGCGCAAATTCGTGATATCGCGCAATGGCGGCGCGCCGAACAAGCGGCTGTACTCCCGGCTGAATTGGGAGGGGCTTTCATAGCCGACCTGAAACGCAACGGCTGCCGCATCCTGATTTTCGGTGAGCATCAGCCGCCGCGCTTCATTCAAACGCAGCCATTTCTGGTACTGCAGCGGACTCAGTGCAGTCACTTCACGGAAATGATGATGGAAGGTTGACGTGCTCATATTGACCCGAGCCGCGAGGTCATCGATACGAAGCGGCTGCGTGAAGTTGCCTTTCAACCAATTGATTGCCTGCGCTATCTGCTGACTCTGACTTCCTGCCGCGGCCATCTGGCGCAGGCGCGTACCCTGATCTCCAATAAGTAGGCGGTACAAAATTTCCCGCCGGATAATTCTCGCCGGCTGGGTCGGATTGTCCCGCCGATAAAGCGACAGGCCGGGTATTGCGGTCAGAGGCTGGTCGCCTCTATTGGTCAATCGGGCAATACTCCCTGCCAGAGCTTTGCTTCGCAAGGTCGCAGAACGCAAAAAGGCGGCACCTGCTCAGATATCGCTCGCATGGCTTCTCGCCCAGAAGCCGTGGATCGTGCCAATACCTGGCACCACAAAGCTTTCGCGCCTGGAAGAGAACATCGGAGCAGTTACAGTCGAACTTGCACCGGATGATCTTCGTGAAATCGAGAGCGCCGCATCAAAGATCACGATCCAGGAGACAAGGTACCCCGAAGCCCTTGAGAAAAGGACCGGTCTATAAGTCATTATGGGCAAGAAGGCGCTACTAAAAGCCTTATAGCGAGGTGATAGAATGGAGATAAAGCGTAGCCTCCCCATTAGCCTTCCCGCGACGTGCCGCAGAGAATATCAATAACAAAAAAGGAGAAACACATGGCAATCACCAATGAGCAAAATGCGATAGACGATTTAAAAGCCGTAGCGCCGGAATTTACGAAGCTTACACAAGAGTTTCTCTTCGGGGATATTTGGAAACGCCCCGGCCTCTCTCAGCGCGACAAAAGCTTGATTACTGTCACATGCCTGGTTGCGCTGAATCGTATCGAGCAAGTCGAGTTTCATCTTAAAAAGGCCTTTGAAAACGGCCTGACGAAGGAAGAACTTGTGGCTGCGATTACGCATATTGCATTTTATGCCGGATGGCCCACCGCAGCGTCGGCGTTTAGTCATTTGAAAAAAGTAATCGATCAGCAATAATCGATTAGAAAAAATGAGTGTGTATACACGATTTGACTCATGCCGCGCGATCAAGACGTTGCTGCGTCCGTAAAGCGCTTTGCGGTTTTCGGGGCAGCCCATACATGTCGAAAAGCACAAATCAAAAGGGAGGTGCTCCTATGCTTTGTAGGCGAAGCAATGTTACAACTGGAATATGTGAGTCAGTGAATTTGTGAGAATGTCATAAGATAGGCCCCGAAGTCAGAACGATTTCAAGCGTCCGGCCGTCAATATCGATTACCAGGAAACAACCTTGTCGCAGGAGGCGATCTCATCGATAACGGAATCGTAAGAATCCACTTTTTTGGACAGGTCTATTATTTTAAGCTCATTATCTCCGGACTGTGCCTCTATTATGCTGTTTGAAAGAGCGCTAGGACCGTCTGCCAGGATATGAAGAATCCTCATTTTTATATTTCCTCCCGCAATTGAATGAGGGGAGTCCTGCGGGATACGCTCGCTATCCATTGAATATCCTCCAAAAAAATTCGAAATTTTTTTACAGCCGTATTACCTTGTCGGACGCGTGCATCATTAAGGCGTTGTTATACTGGCTGCCGCAGACTATGCCTTCAGGAAGCCTATCCTTTTTTATATTCTGATGTTGCGCACTGTGATCGCAAAAGCACACCCTTACGCCCTTAATATTGCATAGATCCGCGAAGGCCGGGTCCTCAAGAAATCTTGTGCCCGAATCCATGCTGAATATAATGACCTCGTGCCCTTTGGCAACTGCTGATCTGGTCAGACCTGAAACATGGTCAAGGTGCCTGTCTGTCGTTATCAGGATACCAAGCTTCATTTTCCATCCTCCTTTTGTGCACCCTCCCGGCCTTATTAGCAAAAAATGTGCAAGCCGTCCTGCCCGGGCAAAACCGGAGTGCGGGTTTTGCCCGGGCAGCTTTCTTGACAATCGTTCGGGCCTCTAACTATCATTGATTTATGGCGCACAAGTAAAAGAAAATTTAAAAAATTAAAAATCCAATTTGAATAAGAAATGCCGGGGGACGGAAAGAGGAAAAAAATATGGGAAAGAAAATCGCGGTAATCGTCAGGGACAGGAAAGAAGAAGCCTTGAGAATGGCCGTCGGTCTCACGCTGGCGGATGATGAAGTAAGTGTTTTCGTCATGGACGCTGTTCTTGGCCAAAGCGAGTCCATGGTTCTTAATATAGAGACCTTGAAGGACTTGGGCGGACACATGTTGACCAATAATCCCTCAAACCCGTTCGAGCTTATGAATAACGGGCAGATAGCTTCCGCGCTGACCGGTTTCGATGTCGTTGTCGCCTATTGACGAAAAGTCCGGCTCCGCTTGAAAGGACCGTGGGCGTTCTGAATTGCACATCGAAAGAAGCCAAATTGTGCAAAAAGGGACAATAGCCTGACCTTTTGGGAGATTTTGCAGGCATGTTTTTTGCATTTAACCTTGTTAATGAAAAACCCCGTCATCTGGATCTTATTGTTCCTTTTGAGTTTTGGCCTCTACCTTGTATCTGCGTGGATGACGCCCGCATACGGAGCATCCGGGAATATCAAGCTTATGTTTTTTTACCGGGAAGACTGCAAATGGTGCAGGATGATGGATGCCGTGCTCGATGACCCCACAATAAAAAAGATCCTCCAGGGAAATGTCCGGATCGAAAAGATAAATATTTACGGGACAGCGAAGGTGGACGGGGAAGGGCTGCCCGGGACCGAACTCAAGAGAAAGTACGGGGTTTTCGGAATACCTACTTTCATTTTTATAAGCGCGGATAATGGGCAGCTTCTGAGGATCCCGGGGGTGCTGACAAAAGAGGATTTTAAAGACCTTATTTGCACTCGCGTTGGGATCAAGAGCGCTTTCTGCGCAAAATAGAGGATTTTTTTGTCTTTTAATTTGGAAAGGAGGGACGGGGAGTGAGGACCAGTAAAAAAACTGTTTTTTTGGCTGTGGGGTTGACGCTGGCCATTTTTGTCCTGCCAGTTGCCGTGCTGGCTGGCGGCAACGCGGAGAATGGCAAAAAAGTAGTCGATACGAAAAAGCTCGGTAACTGCGCGGCATGCCATGTGGTGCCTGGAATGGAATTTCCGGGGGACGTCGGGCCGAACCTGATCGAGGCGATGAAAAATTATTCCGAAGCGGACAGGGAAATGCTTAGGCAGAGGATATCGGATGAAAGGAAATTCAACCCGGACACCATAATGCCGCCCTTCGGTACTAACAAAATACTGACCGGTCAACAGATCGACGACGTTGTCGAGTACCTCTTGAGCTTGAATAAAAAGAAATAAGGAGGCAAAAAAACATGGAGCGGGAAGAAAAGGAAC
Organism: Nitrospirota bacterium; assembly: GCA_021819985.1. Lineage (GTDB taxonomy): Bacteria > Nitrospirota > Thermodesulfovibrionia > Thermodesulfovibrionales > JdFR-88 > JAKAEG01. Next base: position 12,318 of record JAKAEG010000023.1, read on the forward strand.
TGGCGCTTACCAGGAGGGCTTTTATCAAGTCTGCCGGAGCCGCCGGAGCGATGTTTTTAATGGCGGGCGCTCTCCCGTCTCTGGCCAGGCCGGCGTTGGCGGCGGCCAGACAGACGGAAAGCATCAATGACGTACTGAAAAGACAGTACGGCGGCAGAAAAATAAATATGTCTCATGTCAACATCAATGCGCCCATCATAGCTGAAAACGGCGCCGTTGTACCGGTAACCATAAGTTCCGACCTGCCGATGGGCAAGGACGATTACGTCAAAAGCATAAAAGTATACGCGGACGGCAACCCCGAACCCTATGTGGCGGGTATCTCCCTTACTCCCGCAAACGGCAAGGCCGGATTCGCCCTGAGAATAAAGATGGCCAAGACCTCCAATGTCCGCGCGGTCCTGGAGACCAGCAAAGGGAAGCTTTACGGCGCGGTTAAATCCGTAAAGGTGACTATTGGAGGGTGCGGCGGTTAAAAGACCGGCTGGATGCAGAGCGGGCAAAAAATTATCACAAATGTAAAAAGGCAAAAAACGAAAAAGGAAAAAAAGGAGGTCATAAATGGTCATTGGGAGGATAAAGATAAGGGTCCCGTCCGTTATAAAAAAAGGCGAAGTTGTGCCGGTGATGGCGCTTGTCACTCACCCGATGGAAACCGGGTTGAGGAAGACCAAGGACGGCAAGGTGGTCCCCGCGTACTTCATAAATGACGTGGACGTATTTTATGGAAATGACAGGATAACGCATTGTGACTGGACCTACGCTATCAGCGCGAACCCATTCATATCCTTTTACCTGAAGGCCGACAAGGCTGCCCCCCTGAAGATCGTTTACAAGGACAACAAGGGTGGGGTTTACCAGCAATCAGTCCAGATAAACCCCCGTTAAGAAAACGGCATGGGTAAAAAAGGAGGCATGGGGATGCGAAGGTGTTTTTTCTTGAAAAAAATGGTATTGATGCTTGCCATGGGAGCGCTGGCCGCGGGGACCGGCCGCGGCGCATTTGCCGCGCCGGCATCTGTTTCGGGGATACAGGAATATAAGCAGAATATTTCGACCCAGGAATACGAAAAAAGATATAACGCAGTATACGGCAAATTTACCGGGCAGATGGCCGAACAGGGCAATCCCGCCGATTTCATGCTTGACGACGGCAAAGACCTTTTCAAAAAAGTGGAAGGCACTACGGGCAAGTCCTGCGCGAGCTGCCATGGGGAAAACGGCGAAAAACTAAAAGGGGTCGCGGCCGGTTACCCCAAGTACGATCCCGCAATAAAGGGGATCAATACCATGGCGCTACAGATAAACAGGTGCAGGAAGGAAAATATGGGCGCCCCTGAGCTGAAATATGAATCATATGACCAGCTGGCGCTCGAGCTTTACGTGAAATCCCTTTCAAACGGAGTGCCTATAAAAGTGAGCATAGACGGCCCGGCCCGGCCATTTTACGAGGCAGGAAAGGCATATTACTACATGAGACAAGGGCAATTGAACATGAGTTGCGCCATTTGCCATGTTAAATATGCGGGCCATATGATCCGGGCGAACCTTCTTTCAAACAACCGGCACCATGCGGACCATTGGCCGGGCTACAGACTGAAATGGGGCAAAACGGGTTCTTTGCAAAAACGGTTCAGGGGTTGCAACAAGAAAGTAAGGGCAAAGCCGCTGCCTTTTCAGTGCGATACGTATCGCGACCTCGAACTTTATCTTACATACCAGGCGAACGGGTTGCCGGTGGCGGTCCCCGGATTCAGGATGTAAGAGGGTACGCCTAAGGAGGTAGGATGAGCATAACCAGAAGAAAATTCATTCAGATGCTGTCGCTGGCGGCCGGAGGCGCGGCCTTCGCCTCGTTTACCCCGGCGGCGCTCGCAAAGGCCCTGAGATCCGGAGGGAAAAATCTTACCAGTTTCTCCGGGCTTGGCAACCTGACACTGGTCCACACAACTGACACGCATGCCCAGCTTGTGCCCATTTACTACAGGGAGCCCGATACCAATACCGGTGTGGGCAAAGACAAATTGCGGCCGCCCCATCTTACAGGCAAGGCTTTCCTTCAATACTACGGGTACAGTCCGGATACCCGTGAGGCTTACGCATACACCTGCGACGACTATGCCAAACTCGCCAGAGAATACGGCAAGATGGGCGGTTTTGCATATCTTGCCACACTGATAAAGGGCATAAGGGAGGAAAGGCCCGGCAAGGTGCTTCACATAGACGGAGGCGATACCGTCCAAGGCTCCGCCACCAGCCTTTGGACGAAAGGCGAAGACATGATAACCGCCATGAACAAGCTTGGCTGCGAGGTCATGACCGGGCATTGGGAGTTCACTTACGGCCAGGACCGCCTGAACGAACTCATAAAAAAAATGGATTTCCCCTTTGTGGCCCAGAACGTAAACGACGCCACCTGGGGCGACCCCGTTTTTAAGCCTTATGTAATAAAGCAGGTCAATGGGCTGGCGGTCGCCGTGATCGGACAGGCTTTCCCGTACACTCCAATTGCCAACCCAGGAAGGTTCATCCCGGATTGGTCTTTCGGGATAAAAGACGGGCATATGCAGAATGTCGTGGATGAGATCAGGGCCAAAAAGGCCGATCTTATAGTCGTACTGTCACATAACGGAATGGATGTGGACAAAAAAATGGCAGCCCGGGTGAAAGGGATAGATGTGATCATGGGCGGGCATACGCATGACGGGGTGCCCAGGCCAGTGAAAGTGGGCGATACGCTTGTCATAAATTCCGGCTGCTACGGCAAATTCGTTTCAAGGCTGGATCTTCAGGTAAAAAACAGGAAAATAGAAAATTATTCATACCGCCTCATCCCCGTGATCTGCAATCTTATAGAGCCGGACCATGAAATGGAAAAACTGGTCAGCGACCTCCGCGCGCCGTACAAGGACAAGCTTGGGGAGGTCCTGGGGCACACTGAGACCCTGCTTTACAGGCGGGGCAACGTGGACGGGACCTTTGATAACCTGATATGCGACGCCCTCAGGGACCACTATGACGTGGAGTTTGCGCTTTCTCCCGGTTTCAGATGGGGAAGGACGGTCCCGGCCGGGCCCATTACCGCGGAGGACGTCTATTCGCAAACCGCCATCACTTACCCTGATACGTATAAGGCCTCCATGAAGGGCAGCATGATAAAAAGCGTGCTTGAGGATATCGCTGATAACCTGTTCAATCCCGACCCTTATATGCAGCAGGGAGGCGATATGGTAAGGTCGAAAGGGCTTGAGTTCACACTTTATGCCGAAAAGCCGACGGGCCAGAGGATACAGGACCTGTTGGTCCGGGGCAAACCGGTCGAACCCGGAAAAGAATACACCATGGCCGGATGGGCTTCGATGACCGATCAGCCCGGCCCGCCTGTCTATGACATCGTGATCGACTACATCAAACGAAAAAAGACCATAAACATACGCAATAAAAAGCCGCTCCTTGTGGACTAAGTCCGGCACTCTGATAGGGTATTCCGGGTTTAATTATCCGGAATACCCTTTTTTATAATAGGTGCAAGTATTTTATAATAGGTGCAAGTAAATGAAAAAATTTGTCTTTCCCCTTAAAAGGCCTTTTCTTTTTTTTCTTTTCTTTCTTCTGTTCTCAACGATCGTCGTTGTGCCGGCCCCGCGGGCGCAGGAAAAACGGGGACTGGTCCGGGGACTGGTCCTCCTCCTTATGCCGCTTGATTCTCCTTCCGTGATGTACGGAAGGTTTCTGCCCTTCAAACGGTACCTGGAAGGACGTCTTGGGATACCGGTAAAACTCAAGGTGGCAAAAAAAAGGAGCGAGGTCATAGAGACCCTGGAGAAAGGCCAGGCGGACCTGGCTTTTCTCTGCCCGACCCTCTATTGCCTGGCCTCCCGGCGAATACCGATAGTGCCGCTGGCAAAACTTCGCGTAAACGGCAGTTCTCAATACAGGAGCGTCCTTCTCGTGCGTAACGATTCCGGCATAAAAAAAATATCCGATCTCGCGGGCAGGACCTTTGTCTACGGCAGGTTCTATTGTCCGGGTTCGGGTTTGCTTCCGGATATGATTCTCCGCGGGGCCGGTGTTCATGAAAGCGATCTCATGGATACCGTCAGGCTTGGGTCGGATGAGAGCGCGGTGCTGGCCGTCATGGCGCGGCTGTTCGATGCCACAGGCGTATCGGAAATAACGGCCAGGCCTTATTTGGGTAAAGGGCTCAGGATCCTGGGTTACTCGCGTCCCATCCCCCAATATCTTTTCGCCGCGAGGGGCGGCATGGACAGGAATTTGCTGCGGAGGATCAAGGCAGCCATGCTGTTTGTTAACAGCCTCAAGTCCCGCAAGGATGTGCTGGGCGGGATAGAACCCGGCGCCGACGGGCTGGCGGACGCCCATGACCGCGACTATGACATTGTCCGCAAACTCATCAGGGAAGACCCGGACAGACCTGGCATGTTCAGGCCATGAATTTCTTTCGTGCGCTGCACGAGCGCACCAGCATAAAAACAAAAGGCATCGTTTACATGATGCTGATGATAGCGCTGATCTATCTTTCGGTAAGCCTGGTGGTGCTCTCCACCTCTCGCAAGAACCTGGACCTCCAGATCAGGGATTTCCACAACAGCATCGCTGAAAAGCTCGCCGTGACCGCCTCGGACGCGATGATATCCAAGGATTTCAG
>JAKAEG010000321.1 GCA_021819985.1 Nitrospirota bacterium
ATGCACTGCTTTCATTATACATCCAATTGGGTGTGCGATCCGAGGGCGTGAGGGGGAAAAGGGGCACCCGTCACGGGGAAGGATTTTTACCCGACGCGCTTCGGGACCAGGAAATGAAAATCCCTTTGCTTGCGGGAATGACAAGGTTACATGTGGCAAACTACGGGGAATTACAAGTTTAAAAGGAAAGCCGCCATTAATGGCGGCTTTCTTAACAACTAAAAAATTTTTTGCGATCTTTTTTATATCAGTTTGTTTGAAGCCATAACCTTGGCCAGCTTTTTCCTGTTCTCATCGGACATCGCGCACAGGGGCAGCCTGAACTCCTCGCGGATCTTGCCCATCATCGCAAGCGCCGTCTTTACGGGTATGGGGTTGGTCTCGATGAACATCGCTTTATTTATGGGCTCAAGCTGATAGTGGAGCCTTCTTGCCTCCTGCACGTCACCCGCCTTCCAGGCCCGCCACATCCTTGACTGAAGCCCAGGGGCCACATTGGCGCTTACCGATATGCAACCGTTTCCTCCAAGGGCGTAAAGCGGGAAGTTGGTGAAGTCGTCACCTGAAAGGATGGTGAACCCGCTTTTGCCGCACAGGCGTATAAGCTCGCTTGCCTGTTTCATGTCCCCGGTCGCTTCCTTTACTCCTATTATGTTTTTTATCTCCGCAAGGCGCGCCACCGTTTCCGGCAGGATGTTCGAGGAGGTCCTGCCTGGCACGTTATAAAGTATTATCGGGAACCCTTTTACCGAATCCGCGACCGCTTTATAGTGCAGATAAATGCCTGCCTGAGTGGGCTTGTTGTAATAGGGAGAAACGAGCAGCGCCCCGTCAGCCTTCAGGCGCATGGCCTTTTTAGTTATCTCGATGGCCTCGGCCGTTGAGTTTGCGCCAGTCCCGGCGATCACCGGCACCCGGCCCTTGGCCGCCTTGACCGCAAGCTCAATGACGCGGTAATGCTCCTCATAATCGAGCGTAGCCGATTCCCCGGTAGTCCCGCAGGGTATTATCGCGTCCGTGCCTTCCGCTATCTGCCATTTGACCAGGTTTACAAAGGCCTTCTCGTCCAGCTTTCCTTTTTTAAACGGGGTCACCAGGGCGACCATGGAGCCTTCAAACATATTTTTCTAGCCTCCTCCTTATCAAATGAAAACTCATATAAAAATCTCTCCCTCGAAAACCTCTTCGGCCGGGCCCGTCATGTAAACGTGCCCGTTTTCGTTTTTGTCCCATTCTATTTCCAGCCGCCCTCCCGCAAGCTCAACACTTACGCGCCCCGACGTAAGCCCCTTCAGAGCGGAGGCAACCGCCGAGGCGGAAGCGCCGGTGCCGCAGGCCAGCGTTTCGCCCGAACCCCGCTCCCATACCCTCATCTTTAACTCTTGCCGGCTTACAACCTGTATGAATTCCACATTTGTGCGTTCCGGGAAAAATGGGTGATTTTCTATTTTGGGCCCGTAAAATCCGACGGGAAACGCCGCCACGTCACCTACGAATATGACCGCATGCGGGTTGCCCATCGAAACACAGGTGACGGCAAAAAGCGTCTCTTCTATTTTAAGAGGGTAGTCGATTATGCGCCCGTCTGCAAGCGCCGGGATCTCGCGGCCTTCAAGGCGCGGCAGGCCCATATCGACGCGCACCAGACCGTCCTTTGCCTCAGGTATAATTATACCCGCCAGAGTCTCGACCTCAAGGCTTTTTGATCTTGAGGCCAGCCCGCGGCTCCATGCGTATTTGGCCAGGCACCTTATCCCGTTTCCGCACATCTGTACCTCGCTGCCGTCCACGTTGAATATCCTCATGCGCAACCTGGATTTACCCTGCGGGGCCGGACCACTGGAGGGTAAAAGCACAAGCAACTGGTCGGCGCCGATGCCAAACCGCCTGTCGAGCAATTTTCTGGAAACAGCCGGAAGATCAAGTCCGCCAAGATCATTGGAGACGGCATCCAGCAGGACGAAATCGTTTCCGGTCCCCTGCATCTTGATAAAGGGGATTTTTTTATTTTTACTACCCGCCGGGGTATTGCTCCACTGCGGGCCTGAGAGGCCCGGCGCCCCCATTTAAAGCTCCCCCTTGATGAGGTCCTGGTAGGTTTCCCTTCTTCTTACGAGGCGGTGCGACTTGCCGTCCACCATGACTTCGGCCCCTCGGGGACGGGAGTTATAATTCGAACTCATGCTGTATCCGTAGGCGCCCGCGCCCATTACGCAAAGCGTCTCTCCCTCTTTGACCACGGGCATCCGCCTGTCCTTCGCGAGAAAATCCCCGCTTTCACAAATGGGTCCCACAACGTCGGCCACCTGGAAGGCCCGCCTGCTTTTTATCGCGGGCAGCACCTCATGGAATGAGCCGTAGAGCGAGGGCCTTAACAGGTCGTTCATGCCCGCATCCACTATCACAAAATTCTTCTCTCCCGTGCTCTTCCTGTAAAGGCATTTGGTAAGCAGCACCCCGGCATTGCCGATAATGGACCTGCCAGGCTCAACCACTACGGTAACACCCAGTCCTTTTATTAAAGGCAGAAGGCTTCCGGCAAGTTGGGAAGGCACCGGAGGGTTTTCATCCCTGCTGTAGCGGATACCAAGCCCGCCTCCAAGGTCCAGGTATTTCAGATCGATGCCGGAGCCGCGAAGTTTTTCCACGACCGGGAGCAATTTTTTTAACGAGTCCCTGAAAGGGGCCAAATCCGTGAGCTGGGAGCCTATGTGCTGGTGTATCCCGGTTATTCTGATATGCTCCATTTTTGCGGCTTTCCCGTAAAACTCCAGGGCGTCTTCAACCGGCATGCCGAATTTGTATTTCTTCATCCCGGTCGATATATACGGGTGAGTGCGCGGGTCCACATCCGGGTTGACCCTCAGCGCCACGGGGGCTTTTACGCCAAGCCCGCCGGCGACCCTGTTTATGGCCTCCATCTCTTCGCCGGATTCAACATTGAACATCAGTATCTTTTTTTTGAGAGCGAATTCTATCTCCGCTGCCGTCTTGCCCACGCCGGCATAAACTATTTTCGAAGGAGATATACCGGCCTTAAGCGCCCTGAAAAGCTCCCCCCCTGAAACTATGTCCGCTCCGGCCTCCTCTTCGGCAAGGAGTTTCAGGACCGCGCCGTTTGAGTTTGCCTTCAGGGCAAAGCAGAGAATTCCGCCCGACCCGCAAAAAGCCTTTTTGTAAGCCTGTATGTGCCTGAGGACCGTGGCCTTGCTGTAAACATAAAGAGGGGTGCCGTATTCGCGGGCCAGAGCTTCAAGCGGAACGTCCTCAGCGTAGAGGACGTTTCCTTTATAGGAAAAATAATGCATAATCGATTTTTTTAACACAGGTAGAAGCATAAAGTCAAAAATGGACAGCGAGCGCGAAAGAGAGCGGATGTTCCAGTGTAGTGCCTCTAACAGTTTTTGTCTTTACACCTCTTTTGGCTGTCATTCCGGCTTATCTGGAATTTTTCCCTTTTATTTCCCTTTTAAAAGAAGGCCTATAAGAATTATGTTATTTTTCTATTTATTTTTTTCCCGGAATATTATAAAATCTTCACCGGGAGCTGTT
>JAKAEG010000322.1 GCA_021819985.1 Nitrospirota bacterium
CCGCCAGGAGAAAGAGGATGGAGCGGCGGTGATGCTGGACACACCCGGTAAAGGTCATTGCGCCTTTTCCACCTTTACATTCATTCCATTCCGCAGTTCGTAGTTACCGAGCACCACGGCTTCATCGCCGGGTTTCAAGCCGATTCCGGAGACCTGGACTTCGTTGCCGCTTTCAAGGCCGGTTTGTACGAAGTGTTTTACCGCTCGTCCATCCCTGACCGTATAAAGTACAAATTTACCGCTTTCAGGAAGCACCGCGCTCCGCGGCACGGCCAGCCCAAATGAGGAAGCCGTCTCTATCCTGCCCCTGATATATTCTCCCAGCAGAAAATCGCAATTCCCGGGTATAGAGACAAATACATCCACCAAGCGCGTGGCTGTATTGACTGCGCGGGATATTTTCCTTATCTTTCCTGTAATCTTTTTCTGGATCGGCTCATTTACAGGGGAAAGCGAAACGGACTGGCCGGAAATGAGCCGCTCTGCGTCATGTGGCTCAACCCCAAGCCGGACCTCAAGGCGGTTTTGCGATATGACCCCCACAAGCGGCTTGCCGTCCGCAACGATTGCGCCCTCCTGGACGTTGACCGAGCTTATTAATCCGCTCTCTTTTGCACGGATCACTTGTTTGCCGTCCACCCCCATCATTTTAAGGCTTTCAAGCTGCGAGGAGGCCTGCTGGAAAACCTCCTGGGCTTTTAGAATCTGGGTGTTCGTGGCAAGTTTGAGGTCAAACAACTGCTTTATGTGATCAAGGTTCTGTTTTGATATATTGAAGGAGTTTTCCGCCTGCTTGAGCTGAAGGACGGTATCGGGGCTTGGTTCCACTTCCAAAAGAGGCTCGCCCCTTGAAATCTTCTGGCCAGCGCTCACCATTACCTGGTCTACCCTTATTTCATATGGCACGGAGGCCACGCGCACTGCGCCCGGCGCTGGGACCACGTCTCCGAAAACACTAACAGAGGCAGAAATAGTTTTCTTTTTTATCGGGGCAACCCGAACGCTGGCTACAGGACCAGCGTCAACAGCCGTTTCTTCTTTCGCATTCGCTTTTGGCGTTTCTCCTTTATGAAGGACCCATAAGCCGTCAATGGCCAGACAAATGATCACAAATGTAATCAGGACGCTCCGCGAGGAGAATTTCATTTTCTAAATACCTCCTAAATTACCGTCGCTTCCAATATATTCTCCGGCGGTGATTTCAAGCGCAACATACAAACCGGCAAGGTTCTGCTGGAGTTTAAGGACATCCAGACGCCGTGTGGTCAGCCGGTCCACCTCATTGTAATAGCTCAGGACATCGATATTTCCTTCAAGAAAACCGCTGTATGAGACCTTGACAAGCTTTTCCAGGGTTTGCACTGATTTATCGGTGGCGTCTATTTGGGTTTTCACCGATTTAATGTCCGCCAATATGCCCGCGGCATCCGCCCTCGCCTGAAAGACCCTGTTCATGTAGTCATCATAAAGCTGTTTCCTGCTCGCCTTTTCAATCGCTATATGGCCCTGGTTACGGTCAAAGAAAGGAAGGCTTATCGATACGGAAAAACCGGTCGTTATGACATTGGTTGTATCCCGCGCGTGTGAAAACCCGATACTTATGCCAGGGAACTGCGCGCGCACCGCCGCCCTCAGACGGGCCTCCTGGCTTTGATAACCCAGCTTCAGGGCAAGGAGGTCCAGCCGCCTGTTTTCGAGCCCATTCATGATGTCGTGCAGGGCCGGAAGAGTTTTGGGCCCGGCCAAGTTTATGATCGGTTTAAGCTGGATTTTGATTGACGGGGGAAAACCAAGGATGCGGTTCAGGCCAAGTCTTTCCTGATTGAGCTTCTGGCTGATATCAAGGACTGTGGAATGGATTCTTCTCAGCGTGGAGTCCACTGCGTCCTGGTCAACTATTGTCATATTGCCTTCGGCAACCGCCTTTTTGATGGCCTCCAGGTTCTTCCTGAGATCCTCCTCTTCTCTTTGCGCAACCCGAAGCTGGCCTTTAAGCATAACAATCCTGTAAACGCTCAATTTGGCGGACTCCGCCACTTGCCACTCCCTCCAGGCTATATCGAGGTTGACGGACGCCTCTTGAGCGCGGGCGGCATCCACCCTGGCCCCGCGGGTAAGCAGGGATTTTATGTCCCAGTCCAGCCCAAGCCCGTAGGCGTTCACCGTACCCTGGTCGCTCCCGCCGGAAGGGACATCGAGGCTGTAGCTGAAAGCCGGGTTTGGAAGGATGCCGGCTTGAAGGAGCTGGGCTTTAGCGAGGCCCAGGCGGACACGCTCCGCACGGAGCGCGGGGTTCGTTATAACGGCGATTATCGCGGCATCACGGGCGGAGATGCCTTTTGAAAAATCGATATTGCGCGGCTTCAGCACGGGGTGTTTTATCTCTTCAGCTTTTATGCTTACCGCTTGCTTGTCCGGGGCCGCCAGCCTGCGGGATACGGCCGCCTGATCTATAGGTTTTGGCTGATAGACGGCGCAGCCCTGGAGGACCAGGATAAGAGCCAGAAAAAGCAGAGGCTTTTTATTCGCCTTCGAAAATCGGACGTAAGGACCTTTTTTTTGGTCGATCGGATTCGTTCGCTTGCCCTTCTGGATGCGCTTACTTCCTTGCGATGAAAATTTATTTTATTATAATACTCCCGGCATCAGCTCAAATCAAGGTTTTAAGCCCCCACCCCGAAAACACAGTAAGGTGAAAATGAAACGCCGAGCAGAAAGATCAATATGGAATGTCTTCAGATCATTGCCGGGAAACGCCTCTTTTGACGTTTTTTCATTTCAGGGCCTGGAAGTTCATTTAAGGCCCCGAATCATTTTGAAATTCACTCCAATGCAAAGAAATAAAAAAGCTCCGCCCTTTGCGCAACGGGCATTATCTCATGCAGGTCCCCCGGCTCCACCACGATGCAGTCGCCACCCTTCAGGGGGACCTCTTCACCGTTGATCCTGAAGACCGCCTCACCTCCCACGCAGTAGAAGACCTCAAAGCCGTCTTCATGGGAATGGGCCACGGCGGAGTCGCCCAGCCCAAGCACAACATGGCTCAAATGTCTGACGCAGGCGGCCGGCTCGCGCGTGAAGACATGCTTTTTTATGCCCGGAGAATGGGTCACCGGGGTTTCCAGTGCATCTTCAAGCCTGAGGTGTCTCATGGGTTAGAGTTTATCATGGATGAGGAATGTTAGAACCTTCTCAAATAGGTTCAAGATTGTTATTTGCACCTTGCGTGCGATAATCTAACCAGATGCAAATTGCCGAGTTGGAGAAATACGGGGCTCCCCCCCAGCTGGTCCAGGTCCTCCGGGCCGCAGGCCGCGAAAAACTGTATCCCCCGCAGGCCGACGCTGTCCGGGAGGGGCTTTTTTCAAGCGGGGATTCCTTTGTGATATCCGCACCGACTGCCGCAGGCAAAACCCTTATTGCGGAGATGGCCGCCCTTTCCGTGTTCCTTAATAAAAAGGGAAAGATTATCTACCTGGTCCCGCTCCGTGCGCTGGCAAGGGAAAAGTTCGAGGATTTTACCAGCAAGTACAAGGCCATCGGGATGAAGGT
>JAKAEG010000323.1 GCA_021819985.1 Nitrospirota bacterium
AACAAAAAGCCTGCCCACTCAGGCTATCATAATCTACATTCCGGGGCTGGCTTGAATCAAGTCAAATTTATTAATAATGCCATAAGCGCGGTTTTTTTACTCCGCTGGTTTCTGAAATATTTCCCTTGTTCCTGATTTAGTATAATAAAGTATCCGGGAACCCAAAAATTTTTTATTTTTTAAGCTTTTGGGCTTGGGGCAACCTACGTGGTCCTGAAACAGACGTGAATTTTTAAAAAAGCAACCCTGCCGGAAAATCAAAAATTTCTTTGTTATAATTTATTTATTATTCAGGGGCTTCCGGAATGGGAGCCTGCTCCGTCTCCAAATTCTGGCTATCGGAATCATGGTTGTTTTGCACCACGAAATGAGTGTGCACGCTTGGACGCTTGAAATGCGTGCTGGCGTAATATGAAAGGAGGCTCCGCACGAGTTTTTCCGGATCCTCATCATGAAACACCTTCGAGCCTGTCTTCTTTTTTATCACTCTCAGGATGTATTTGATCTCAGAAGTTATGCCGCCGGTCCCAAGCACCACACCAATAAGCTTGCCTTCGTCATAAGCGATGGAGAACTCCCCGAGAGTGCCCGACCGGCCCCCGATAATTACCACGACATCGGAGGTCCTTATATTCACTACCTCGCGCCCCATGAGTCCGCTTCCTGTAAAGATCAGCAGATCGTGATACTCCACCGGGGAGTGATACCGGTGGACGTGCTCCCATTCGCTAAGCGCGGGTGAGATGCCCACCACCATCCCGCCTGCGTCCTTTGCGCCCCTGGCCGCCTCAAGGGGAAGGCCTGGGCAAGCCCCGGTGATCATGATGCAGTCGTTTTGGGCGATGGCGCGGCCAAGCCTGTAGGCGGTATCCAGATATTTTTTGGGAATATCACCCGAGGCCGAACCCATAACACCGATCTTGAATTTCATAATCAGCAGCTCCCCAAATATTTTTTATTTTATTTATTAATGGTTCCTATCATATCACTAATTCAGGCCTGTTTGAAATTACCTGCGTGAAGCGGTGTTGTCTTTGACCCGAAAATATCTGCCGTCAGGTAGTATCCGGAAGTTGACGTCATTCCCGCGCAGGCGGGAATCCAAGTTAAGGACTTTAAGGCAAATGGATTCCCGATTAAGACCTCGGGAATGACAGCTGAATCGGCTATTTTCATATTTTTTTGTGAGCCTTGGTTCATGTTGATTCCCGCAAGCGAAGGGATTTTTCTGGTCCCGAAGCGCATCGGGTAAAATTCCCTCTTGGGAGGGGTGGCCAAAGGCCGGGGTGGGTCTGATTCCGGACAAGCCGGAATGACAACCTTTTATCAACTGGCATCAGAACAAAAAGGCCCGCCTGGCGTATTCACCGGCGGGCCCTTTTTGCTTCGCATTCTCCTAAGGAGAAAATGCAAATTTTTTATTTTCTAATAGGAGAAGTGGTCGCTCCTGTTCACTGCCCAGCACTTCTCATTGTGCTCGGTGCAAAGGGGTTTGTCCTTGCCATAGCTGACGGTGGAAACCCTGTCAGCCGCGACCCCAAGGGCCGCGAGGTAATTTTTTGCCGCATTCGCCCTCTTGTCGCCAAGGGCCAGGTTATATTCCTCGGTCCCGCGCTCGTCACAACGGCCCTCGATCATGACCTTCACATCAGGATTTTTCAGCATGAGGTCCGAGATCTGATGGAGCTTGTCTTTGGCATCCTTGTCCAGATTGTATTTGTCGTAGTTGAAATGGATATCGCCGATCTTCGCTTCCTGTTTGACAAGTTTCGTTTCTTCCGTCGCAGTCGCTTCTTTCTTCTCAGTTACCGCTGGAGCAGTCTCGGTATTCAGTTTTTTCTCCTCGGGGGCCTTCTGCACCGTGGTTTTGGCTGGCGTGGCCTGTGAGACCTGCTCAGGGGTCTGTCTTACGGCGTGCGAGCATCCGGCCGCTATGAACCCAATTGCGGCTAACACTAGAATTGCTTTTTTCATGTTTTCTCCTTGTTCATTTTTATAGAAATTTTTTTCAAAAAGCCCGTTTCCTCCCAAACCATGTCAAACCAGTGGCGGAGAATGGATCGGGTGGCTGGAAAAGAGATCGCGGCGGACGTTTTTGCCGCAGATGGGCTTTACCTTTTTTAGAGCAAAACCCCTCCACTGGCAGGCGGCGCTGCCTGCCGCCAGACCGCTGTCAAGCACAGGAACGCTTAACGGTTCCTCCTCCTTTTTGGCCCGTTGTTTGTTGCAAAGGCCCATCAGCTTACGGCCTTTGCCTTTCGGGAAAAAACCTTTATAAATTATATCGCAGAAAAAAAGATCGGGGCCGTTTTTAATGCCCCTGGCGGGAGATGCGGATGCCGGCCCCACAAACACCGGGGATATGGCATAAGCTGTCCACAGGGACACAAATATGAAGAAGAATCTTTTATTCAGATTCAGTCTTTTGACTGAGCGCAAAATCATTTTTTTTAAAAAACCGGCTGCATAGAGTGTGAAAATCTATCGAAACAGTAAAACAAATTGGACAAATCCTGTCAAGAGCGAAAATTAAGCAAAATAAAAAAGGCCCCCTTTTGCGCCATGCCACAGGGGGCGGGGCTCCGGAATCCGATCAAACAAAACGTTTTTCTGCAATTCAATAAAAAAAACCTGTTTCGACGCAGTATGCCGCGATTTCCGCCTCTTGCAGCCGGAAGCAATTTTGAGACAGGCTCTAATCCGGCGGGCCGTACTCGAAAATGTCCATTTCCTCTCCCATATTGGGCAGGCCGGCGATCTTCCAGGCGGTTGCCGGATCAATAAAGCTCTGGGTTATGCAGTCCTTCGGCTGGTTCACATTCTTGCAAACCGCCCGGATAATTGGGAAAAACCTGTAGCGGCTGTAATAATCGCGCATGAACTTAAGCGCATCGAGCATATCGGGGGCAAGCTCAATTCCCTCTTTCCGGGCCAGGGCCATGGCGACCTCCTCGTCCCAGTCCTCATAATTGCTCAGGAAACCTTGTTCATCAACGCTGATCTTCCTGCCGCCAATTTCCAGCTCGAACATTTTTTTAATTTTTTCCTTTTTTCTTTTTTCCTGCTGGCCAATTGTATCACCTTTTAACGGGGATGGACATTAACTATATTTGGTGATAACACTTTCTTAATGAGTTTTTATTTTTCTCCATTGCTCCTGGTTTTCCGCAGAAGAATGAAAAACACAAAAACTATTTCCTGACATGCCCATAAAGAAAAAAGAGAAGATAGAAAAGTCCGGGCCGGGGCATCTTTTAAATTTTCCCGAATTTAAACGTCTTTTCAATTTTATAATCCGGGTCCTTGCCGGCTTCAAGCGGAACCAGGGCCTCCTGCTTGGAGGCGCCCTCGCGTACTATACCCTCCTTTCGATCGTGCCCATGTCGATTCTGGCCCTTATCGGGCTGTCGCATATAGTGGGCGAGAAGCAGCTCTTCCGGACTCTGGCCGTCTATCTTGATATGCTGATTCCAGGATATGCCGCGACACTGACCGCTGAGGTGCGGATCTTTGTACGGCATGGCGGGGCCGTAAGCGTTAT
>JAKAEG010000324.1 GCA_021819985.1 Nitrospirota bacterium
CTGTTTCGCCACGGATTTCTGGTATTTAAGGGCGGACCGCAGTTCATCCAGGACCGCCTTTTGTGTGGCATAGGCCGCCTTGGCTTTTTTGAGCGATTCATTTGCCGATCTCAGTCTTGCCGCCGCCACATCGTAATCAGTTGTTGACTGCTCATACCGCTGTTTTGAAATGGCCTCTTCCTTATAAAGATTCCGGGCCCTTACCGCGTCCTTTCCTGACTGTTTCAGTTTTGCCTCTTCAAGAGCAGCCATGGCCCGGGCGCTTGCGATCCCGGCATTCAGTTCGTTAAGCTGCCTGCGGGCAGCCAGTATTTTTGCGTCCTGCTCCATTACCCTGCCCTGCTGGGCTGCGCTGCCCGACTGAGCCTCTTCCGTCTTCGTCCTGTAATCGACAGGATCCAGCAGGACAAGAAGAGTTCCCTTACTGACAAACTGGTTGTCTGAGACATAAATTGATTTAACAGTGCCGTATATCTTGGGGGCCACCGTATGCACGTCCCCGTCTATGAAAGCATCGTCCGTAGAGATGTGGGTCTTTTTATACTGCACGTAAATGAAAATACCTATGGCCGCGATAATTCCAAAGATTATGAACAGGAATATCGCTATCCTTTTTTTATTACGCGCGGGTTTTGCAGTTTCTTCCATATTTTTTTATTTATATACCTCCGATAAATCGTTTCCCTGTGAATAAAGGAAGCCGGCTTCGGCCTTTCTGAAGTCATACTGCGCCCGGTAATTGTCGGTCTCCGCGACGGTAAGCAATGTAAGGGCGTCCAGAACATCCGTTGCCGTGCCCTCCCCCTCCTGGTATCTGACCCTGTTGATCCTCAGGTTTTCGGTCGCCTGACTTACCGAGTCCTTTGTGGCATCCAGGCGCTTGAGCGCGTCCTCAAGATCGAGCGAATAGGTTTGCACTTCCAGTTCTATGTCACTGATCAGTTTTTCTTTCTGTTCCAGGAGTTTTGCCCTCTGGCTGTCTATCCTGTCTATTTCAGCCTTCGTTATGCCGCCGCCGTATAGATTTATGCCCATCCCGATTACCAGGGAGAAATTGCCGTTTGGGGTCAGGAACGGATTTTTTGTGTAATCATATCCGCCCTGCGCAAAGAATTTTGGATAGTAATCCGAGCGGACCGCCTTTTTGTCCAGGTCCAGGGACCGCATGGTCTCATTGACTATAGCGATCTCCGGCCTCTTTGCCTGGGCGGTTTGCCAGGCCCGCACCAGTGTGGCTTGTTTCAAGCTGGCTTGTTCCAGGCTGCCACCGGAATAGAACACCTTCTGCGCCGGGACGTCTACGGGTTTGAACAGGGTATCGATCGGTCTGGCCAGCAAATTATTTATCCTTGCGGCCATTACGTCCATTGCATTTTTTGCGCTTACCAGTCTCTGGCTGGCATCGCTCAGGCGCACCTGTGCCTGCAGGAGGTCGTTCTTGGTGATCACGCCCTGGTTATAAAGATTGGTTGCGTCCTTCAAATGGGCATCGAGTCTCGTCACTTCATCCCCGGCCACAAACACCATCTTTTGCGATTCCAGCAGGTCGAAATATGCAAAGGCAAATTGCAGCGCGGCGAAGTTCCTTATCCTTGCGGTATCGTACACGCTTGCCGCGAGGAGGGCCTCGCTGGCCCCGTACCTGGAGGCGTTGCCCTCGAAATCCCAGATCACCTGCTGCACATGAAGACTGTATGAATAAAAATCCTTATCGGACTCGGGCACGGTCAATCCGTCGAAAACGGCCTTCTGCTGATGGGCAAGAAAAGTCTGGCCGGCCGAGCCGTTCACGGAAGGCAGCATCGGCGCGAGCGCAATGAGCGTGTCCGCCCTGGCCACGTCCTGCTGCTTCAGGGCTATTCTTACAAGCCTGCTGTTTGCGGTTGCCAGCTTGAGCCCTTCCTGAAGACTGAGGGTTTTTTCCTGCGCACGGGCAGAAACGGTCCAGACCGCGGTCCAAAAAAAAATTCCCGCCATTAAAAGCCCAATGAGTGTAAACCTGCCGCTTTTCATCTGCAAAAAAATGCCTCGTTTCAGGATATGGCCTCTCATCTCATTGTCCCTTTTATGAAAATATCCACGTATTCGGTCTTGAGTTTGCCCTCTTCCAAAGGCATCGCGTCTTTTCTGAACATGAGCTCATGCACTGAAAAATATGAAAAAAACATTCCCAGGAAGGCCCTCGCCCCGTATTCCGGATCAAAATCCCTAAGCATTCCTCTGCTGCCCTGCAGTTCCCTGAAGTAGGAGGCCAGCGTCTGGTAGACCCCGCCTATGAAATCCTGGTAAATGTCTTTCACCTTGGAAGGATACAGGTGCATTTCCGATTGCATTATCCGTATCAGATCGCGCCTTTCATATAACCTGCTAAGGAATTTATCAGCTATCATGAGCAGGGCCTCACGATATTCAAGCTCTTTTATTTCAGGCAGAAGGCCTTTTAGGGCCGGAAGAAAGGTATAGCTGTTGATTATTTCCTGAAAGAGGAGTTCCTTGGATGAAAAATGCCTGAAAAGGGTAAGCTCGGCAACTCCGGCTTTTTTGGCAATGTCCTTGGTAGTGGCCCCAAGATAACCACGTTTTGAAATAAGCTTGAGACCGGCATCCAGAAGTTTTTTCCGTGTCGCCGAAGCCTTTACGCTGTTTCTCAAAACGGGCCCCCTTTCGAAAAAAATGATGTTAGTGCTTACTTACTCTAGCAAAGGGGTCTGCGTGAAGTCAAGGCAATCGGCTCCTAAATTGGCCTGATGACAAGAATTTTTGGGTTAGAACCTGTCTCAAAATTGGTTCCGAAGCGAAAGAGAGAGGAAATCGTGGCAGGCAAGGAGAAAAGGGGAAAGCGCCCGGAGGCGTAGTAGCGCTACGTTGAGGACGATTTTCCCTTTATCGACGCCGCATGCCGCGATTTCAGCCTCTTGCAGCCGGAAGCAATTTTGAGACAGGTTCTACATCCTGTTTTTAACCAGGGAATCGACAACGTCCGGGTCCGCGAGGGTGGACGTATCGCCCAGGTCCTCGACGTCCCCTCTGGCGATTTTTCTCAATATCCTCCTCATTATCTTGCCGCTTCGTGTTTTGGGCAACCCGGGTGTGAATTGCAGTTTATCGGGTGCGGCGATAGGCCCGATGACGCTTCTTACATGGCCCACCAATATCTTTTTAAGTTCCTCTGTCGGCTCGAAACCCTCCTTCAAAGTCACATAGCTGTATATGCCCTCGCCCTTTATCTCATGCGGGAAACCAACCACCGCCGCTTCGGCCACCGCGTCATAGCTTACCAGCGCGGATTCCACCTCGGCCGTGCCGATCCTGTGCCCCGATACATTGAGGACGTCATCTATCCTGCCCATAAGCCAGAAGTCGCCGTCCGCATCCACCCTGGCCCCGTCGCCGGAGAAATATTTCCCGGGGAAACGGCTGAAGTAAACCTCTCTTATCCTCGCGTTATCAGGGTCGCCATATGTGCCCCTAATCATTCCTGGCCATGGCTTGTCTATTACAAGATATCCGCCCTCGTTTGTATTTGCGGGCTGCCCGTTT
>JAKAEG010000325.1 GCA_021819985.1 Nitrospirota bacterium
CCAAGCAGAAAGCGGAGGATGCCCTTCAACGAAGCGAATATTTCCTGCGGACCATAATAGAGACCGAGCCCGAATGCGTAAAGCTCATAGCCAGGGACGGTACGCTTTTGATGATGAACCCGGCGGGTCTTGCCATGATACAGGCCTCTTCGCTTGAGGGAGTTCAGGGCACGCCTGCCGGACAACTGGTTACGCCCGAATACCGCGGCGCGTTCGATGATCTTACCCGGAGGGTGCTTTCCGGCGAAACGGGAACACTGGAATTTCAGATGACGGGGTTAAAGGGCCGCCGCCTCTGGCTGGAGACAAACGCTGTCCCCTTTACCAATGAAAAAGGCGAAATAACCGGCCTGCTTGGGATCACCAGGGATGTTACCGCCAGGAAGCGCTGGACGCAGGACCTCGAGCGTTCCCTGCGGGAAAAAGAGACCCTGCTCAGGGAACTGTACCACAGGACAAAAAACAACATGCAGGTCATCACAAGCCTCATAAGCCTGCAGTCCGCGTCCCTCTCCGACAGTCGCATCCTCCAGATGTTCGATGATACCAAAAACAGGATACGGGCGATGGCGCTCGTACATGAGAAGCTTTACCAGTCCAAGGACCTCTCCAACGTCAACATGAACGACTATATCCGCGACCTTGCCAACGTCTTGCTGGAAGGCAGCGGAGGGGAGGCGGGCAATGTGGCACTGAGGCTCGAAGCCGACAGCGTTCAGTTGCCTATAGACGCGATCATGCCATGCGGCCTTATTATCAATGAACTCGTTACAAACTCCCTGAAATATGCCTTTACCGGCGGCAGGAAGGGAGAGATAAGGATATCCTTCCGGCGGACCGGGCCCGGCCTTATGGAGCTCATTTACTCGGACGATGGCCCGGGCTTGCCATTTGCCGGTCTTAAAGACGTAAAAACCCTGGGTTTAAAGCTCGTTCACAACCTGGCCACCAAGCAGCTTGGCGGCAATATCCAGCTGGCGCCCGGAGGGCCGGCGGAATTCCGTATTACGTTTAAAATATAGGCCCTGGGGAAAAAGAAAAAGGCCCGCACGGGTCCCGTCCGGGATAATTCGCGATAAAACTTGTTTGCGCAGCGCTTTTTTTTCTCTTCCGCCCGTTAG
This sequence comes from Nitrospirota bacterium, assembly GCA_021819985.1. Lineage (GTDB taxonomy): Bacteria > Nitrospirota > Thermodesulfovibrionia > Thermodesulfovibrionales > JdFR-88 > JAKAEG01. The sequence continues at coordinate 1,122 of JAKAEG010000325.1, forward strand.
AAATCCGGCAATTCCCGTGTGAGTGTTCCCGTGTGAGTGTTGTTGACAAAGGGATCCAGTTCCGATTATAGTGTGCCTCTTATAACCTCCGTAAAGGATCAATATGGAAAATACTGAACTCACACTCCTTGAGATGATCGGCAGCGTCTATGAGGATCTGGATACCGACAAGATCGAGGAAAGGTTCGTAGAGCTTGTCAACGACAGGTTCCACTTCGACAGGGTCGCCCTATTTTTTTTGAAACACCGGAAAGAAGTGCTGCAAGGCAAGTTGTCCCGCGGGTTCGCCCCCGGAATGATAGAGAACACGGTGATTCCCATAAAAACCGATTCCACTATTGTAAGGCCGCTCATCACCGGCATCCCCGCCCGCATCTGTACGGACGATCCTGGCCAGTCTGAAAGACTCCTGGGGCTTGCCAATTCGGTGCTTGTGCCGATAGTGAACAAAAAGAGGATACCCTGCTGGGAGATAAAAAACTGCAACCAGCCTGGTTGTCCGGCCTATGGCAAAAAATGGCTTAGGTGCTGGCTGGTTCCTGAAACAAGGTGCAGCGGAGAAGCAGCAGCCAGCCTTGCGGAAAAAGCCGGTCAGTGTTCGACCTGCCCCATATTTGCGACTTTCAATATGGATGCGATAGAGGGAGTTTTGGTGGCGGACAATTCGATATCAAACAGGCCCATCACTGAGGATACAATTACCCTGATTTCCGTAATAGGCCATACCGTGGGCATGGCGATAAACAATTCAAAGATCTACATGAAGACCCTGGATGTCGCCATCAGAGACTCCCTCACCTCGCTCCATAACAGGAGATATTTTAATGAGCGCCTTTTAGATGAAGTGGAACGGGCCCGGCGTTACGGAGACAGCCTGAGCCTCATAATGTGCGATATAGATCATTTTAAACGCATAAACGACACTTACGGGCACCCGGTGGGCGATGAAGTCCTCTGCTGGGTGGCTGAAACATTGCGGAAAGGCCTGAGAAAGACCGATGTAATATCGCGGTATGGGGGCGAAGAATTTGCGGTCCTGCTTTCTAACGCAGGCAGGGACCAGGCGTTTGCGATCGCGGAAAAGCTGAGGCGTTCGATAGAGGAATGCCCCTTTGTGCATCGGGAAAGCCCAATAGCAGTTACACTTAGTTTCGGCATTTCTACCTTTGGGGTCGACTCAAGGAAATTCGAAGGGCTTATTGAAAGCGCGGACAAGGCGCTATACAAGGCAAAGGCACAGGGTAGAAACAGGGTCTGCACACCTTGACGCTTTGCGAAACAAGGCTTATTGAAATTCCGGCAGCAGGCGCACAGGCTTAAAGGTTCCTTTATTTGTGATTATCCGCGTATTCGATCGTAACCCAAGCCCTCGCTACTCCTTGCAGGGAGTGGCTCTTTTTGAGGCTAAGATTCTATCTGTAATCGGGCTGTAACCGGGCTGTAATCGGGCGTGAGTCCTCTTTTTATAAAATGCAGTGTACGACTGGAATTAATGGCTGTCCCATAAAACAGCATTTTTAATTGAATTAGCCGGATGGGTCTTCATGTCACTGCTTCCTGATACGTCCCGTCCGCCAGATGGAAAGGAGCAGCCCTAAAGAGAAAAGGACAGCGATCCCGAACAATATAGCAAAGAACCAGCCGCTGATTTTCACCCAGCCCGGCGGATGATAGACCAACATTAATAAGCCCACACCTACGATCAGGGCCGCTGCCAGAATACTTATCGCTACCCTGTTGGCGGCCCTCTGAAATTCTGCCAAAATTTCTTCAAGCCCCTCAAAGCGGGAGGTGAAGGCCAACTCGCCCCTCTCCATTTGTCCGAACATCTTCCGCGTATGCCTTGGAATCTCGAATCCAAGTTCAGTTAGTTCCTGCATGGCTTCCCTGATTCTTCGGGCTTGCTCCCTGAGAGAGTGGCTTTTTAGCCAAAAGCGCTTGAAATATGGTTCTGCGAATTCCATCAGCCTGAAATCCGGGTCCAATTGGACACCAACCCCTTCATACATGGCTATGACCTTAAAATAAATGATCAAATCACTGGGTAACTGCAGCCTATGGCGGCGCGCTATGGAAACAAGTTCGTTAAAGGCTTGTGCGGCCGCGATCTCCTTCAGAGGCCTGTCATAAAAAAGCTGAATGAAGTGATCGATATCCCGTCTGAACATGTCCCTTCTAGGGGCTTTTCGGGCGATGCCCAGGGCCAAAAACTCGTCCACCAATCGTTCCGTGTCCTTGCGGGCCATCGCCATCAAGATCCTAAGCAATGAGAGACGCAGATTTTCATCAAGACGGCCGACCATGCCGTAATCGATCAATCCGATGACTTCATTTGGAAGGACAAAAAAATTGCCGGGATGGGGATCAGCATGAAAAAAACCGTGGTCATATGCCATCGTAAGAAAGATATGGG
>JAKAEG010000024.1 GCA_021819985.1 Nitrospirota bacterium
CTCAAGCTCGTATGTAGGTGTTTTTGTGGAAACACTTATAAGAATGGCCCTTTCCCTTCCGTCAGCCTGGTCGTAATCAAAGAGCCGTTTGCGCTCCATCTCGCTTTCAAGCGCGGAGATGAACCCCTCAAAATCGAACCTGAGCCTGCCCATATCGGGAAAATCCAGCACCTCTATTTTTTTCCCGTCTCCCTGGGGCAGCAAATGGGCCATCTGGACTGCGCCCGGCTGCCCGTCCCCCCTGACGCCTATGGCCGCTATCAAATCCAGCCTCAACAAGGCAAGGTCGGTAATGTCATCGCGGGTCAGGGTTTTGTCTTTCAAATGTGTGTGGACAAGCCTTAAGCCCCTGAGGGCCTTTCTGCCAAGCGGATGGGCTTCCAGAGAGGGTATGAAAATGCTGCCGGAGTCCCCCACTATGACTTGCAGAACAGCGCCGCGCCTGTTTATCAGGACGCCTATCTGCCTGCCGAATTGGGAGGAAAGGGCCGCCAGCTGCTTCGCCAGCTCGAACGTGACAACCTCGGACGGGGGCACTCTTCTTCTGAAGATCCTTTCAAGGAGGCGGAGTTCGCTTCCCCTCAGGCCCGATGTATTGCCGGATATGGAAGGTATCTTAAAGGACCTCTTTCATGCGGTTTCTTTTTTATTTTATCATAGCCCGGATTTTGGTGACGCCAGTCATTTTTAGAATCCCATCCGTTCCCATATAATTACTCAGCCGTGCCATCATCCGTCGGGAGAAATCAAATGAACGACCCCGCAAAAGAACTCTTCGATACAGGCCTTTTCTGGTTTGGAAGGGGGGAAATGCTAAAGGCCCTTCCTTTCTTGGAAAAATCTTTCAGTCTGGACCCCACAAACGGCATTTGCCTGTCATATCTGGCCCTGCTGATCGGCCTGGAACGGGGGCAGGCACAGAAGGGGATAGAACTGGCTAAAGAGGCAGTCGCCAAAGCTCCCGGAATTCCTGCTCTGTACGTGAACCTTGCCAAGCTTTACAACAAAACGGGGAAAAATGCGGAGGCCATGGACGCGCTTCGTCAAAGCCTGAAACAAGGGACCAGTCCCGAAGCAAACGCGCTCTTGAATGAGATGAACCCCCGTATGAAGCCCCTCTTTTCATGCCTCGCAAGGGGCAATTTCCTGAACAGATTCGCCGGTAAAGTATTGAAAAAGACCGGGCTCAGACGGTTCAGGACGCCTGGGCAGAGGAGCAAAAAATTAAAAAATTTGAAAATCACATTACTTGCCAGGAAAGGATGGTGAAAGGGCATGGGCATGAGCGAGAATCTGAAAACAATCGGTAATCCGGATGACCAATCCGAAAAAACTGTATCGATACTGAAATTGCCGGAGCGCGCGGCCTATGAAGGAGGGGTAGCGGATCCGGACAAGGGAACATCAGTTTCGCCCGGCAACGAAGGGAGCATGAACGCCATCATCAAGGGGAGCAAACTCACCGGGAATATGATAATCACCCACGACCTGGAGGGAGAGCGCACCGCCGAGCCAAAACTCGAAAAGGACAAAAAGACCAAAAAGGGCCTCTTCTCCAAAAAGGCCTGACCCTCAAAAAATCAAAAAAATAAAGACTCAGGCCATACGCTGAGACCGGTAACTTTTGCAGCTTCCCACAGTTACCGTTCATAGATCGCCAACATAACCCAATCATATCTTGCCAGAAAAGGCCAGCCGCCAGATGAACGGCGTCATAACCTCGTTAGCAGGCTGTTGAAAAACCCGGATTTCATTAAAGACGTCATGCCCGAGGTATTAATCGGGCATCCAAGTTGACTTGTTTTTAAATGGATTCCCGCCTGCGCGGGAATGACAGACAAAAAGCACAATAGAGTTTTTCAACAGCCTCATAGGTTAGAATTTTACGATGAGAAAAATTCGGCTGACGCTCGAATATGATGGCACCCGGTATGCCGGATGGCAGAGCCAGAAGGCAAGACCGGGAGTCCGCACTATACAGGAGGAGCTTGAAGACAAAATAAAAAGGCTCCTTAAGTCTGAAGAGGCATCCCTCATTTGCGCAGGAAGGACGGATGCAGGCGTGCATGCGCTGGGGCAGGTGGCCGCATTCAGGGCGCATGCCGGTTTTTCCCTTACCTCCGATGTGATAAAAAAAGCGATAAACTCCATGGTCCCGGAGGACATACGCGTGCTTGAGGCCGCCGATTGCCCGCATGATTTCCATCCGCGGCATGATGCTCTGAAGAAAACCTATTTTTATATTTTGGCCCTGACGCCCTACCCTCCCGTTTTCATCAGGCGTTATGCATGGGAGATACCGTGGCGGCTCGATATCGAGGCGATGAGGGCGGCCTCCGCCCTGATGATAGGGAAAAGGGATTTTTCGTCCTTCAGGGCCTCCGGGTGCGGCTCCAAAACACCGGTAAAGGAGATATTCTCGATTGAGATAACCCCGCTTGAGGAGATCGGGTTTCTGACTTCAGGCTTTAAAGGGGATTACCTCAGGATAAGCATTACGGCCGACGCGTTCCTGAGGCACATGTGCAGGAATATCGTGGGCACGCTGGTGCTGGTTGGAAGGGGGAAAATAAAGCCCGATGAGATCGGGCCTGTCATAGAGTCAAGGGACAGGAGGCTTGCCGGCCCTACCGCGCCCGCGCGAGGTTTGTTTCTGGAGCGGGTTTACTATTAGAACATATCTCAAAATAGCTTCCGGCTGCAAGGGGCTTAAAAATGAAAAACCCTGCAGTTTGGCTGCAGGGGTAAAAAAAAAGAATCTGATTTAAGTTAAAACTCTAAGACCATAAGGCGGCTACATCCCGGTCTCGCGCTCCATCGCCTCAATGATCTCTCTTCTTTCCTGGTCCTCTTTGCAATAGATGGCAAAAGGCATCACCTTGAGGCGCTCGATATCTATTTCTTCGCCGCAATCCTCGCAAATGCCATAGGTGCCCTCGGCAAGTTTTCTCAATGCCTCATCTATCTTGGTCAGGTTTTCCCTGTGGGTGCTTAACTGTTTGAAGCTGATGTCCTCCGAGAGGTCCACGACCGACCAGTCTCCGTCATCAAGCGCGGTCTCGACGACCTGCCTGTTTTCGCCGCTGATGATCCTGTTTATCTCTTTTTTGGCCTCGCCCAAGATCCGGCTTCTCTGCTGCACGAGTTCTCTTCTCAACTCAAATGTCCTGTCGGGATTCTCCTCCTCGCTGAACCTGCTTTGAACGGGTTTTTTTGCCTTTTCCTCCGGGGGCACGGGTTTTCCCTTTGCCGCTGCCTTTTCCTTGGCAGCCGGACTTGCAGCACGTTCCGCGCGCGCAGGCTCAGCCGGCTTTTTCGTGGCGGCCGGCTTTGCGGCTGGCGAGGATTTTACTTTTGTTTTATCAATTTTTTTAGATGGCATGTTTATTTTTTCTCCTGCTGCGCGGTATCGTTCTCCTTATGGATCTCCTGGATGCTCTTAATCTTTATTCCGGCCTGCTGCAGGGCTTTCTGTATGTCCACGGCTTTAGCGTCTTCGACCTTTACCATAAAATTGGATCTCATGACCAACTAAACCTCCATTATCTCTTTTTCCTTGACATGCAAAAGATCATCGACCTTCTTGATGTACGCGTCAGTCATTTTCTGTATCTCGTCGATGGTCTTTTTAACCTCGTCTTCGCTTATGTGCTTGTCTTTTTCAAGCTTCTTAACGTGATCGTTCATGTCCCGGCGGATATTCCTGAGGGCCACCTTTGAATCCTCCGCCCTCTTTTTTACCACCTTCACGAGGTCTTTCCTGCGCTCTTCAGTAAGCGAAGGGATTGGAAGCCTGATCACCTTTCCATCGTTTGCAGGCGTAAGGCCCAGGTCCGATTTCAACAGGGCCCGCTCTATTTCCGGGACTATCTTCTGGTCCCAGGGCTGAATGAGTATCATCCGGCTGTCCGGGACGGAAAGGGCCGCGACCTGCTGGAGAGGAGTGGGCACATGGTAATAATCCACAGTTACGCCGTCCAGCAGCGCAAGGGAGGCCCTGCCCGTCCGCACAGAGCCGAACTCCTTCCGGAGCGCCTCTATCGCGCCGTCCATCTTGTGTTGAAGCTTGTCCTTTATATCCTTATCCATATCACTCTATTATAGTGCCGATTTTCTTGCCCGCAATCAGGCTTGTTATGCTGCCCTTCCCTTTGAGATTAAATACCACAATAGGCATATGGTTGTCCATACACAAAGTGATCGCGGTGGAGTCCATTACCTTTAGCCCCTTCTTTATGACATCGATGTAGCTTATCCTGTCGTATTTTTTCGCTTTGGGGTCTTTTACAGGGTCAGCGGTATAGACGCCGTCCACCTTTGTCCCCTTGCAGATGACGTCCGCGCCTATCTCCATTGCCCTCAGCGCCGCCGCCGTATCCGTGGTGAAATAAGGATTGCCGGTGCCGGCCGCAAATATCACGACCCTGCCCTTTTCAAGATGCCTTATTGCCCGCCTTCTAATATAAGGCTCGGCCAATTCGCGCATATCTATGGCCGTCTGCACCCTTGTGGGGATTTTCTGCTGCTCGAGCGCGTTCTGGACGGCAAGCGAATTTATGACCGTCGCAAGCATGCCCATATAATCGGCCTGCGAGCGGTCCATGCCCTGGGCAGACGCTTCGATACCCCTGAATATGTTGCCCCCACCTATAACGAGTGCGATCTGCGCGCCGGTCTTTATCGCCTTGCCGACCTCGCGGGCTATGAACTCCACCGTCTCCGGCTCTATGCCGTACGAGCGGGCCCCCATCAGGGCTTCACCCGAGAGCTTTATCAGCAGGCGGTTATAGACCCTATTTTGCGCTTTCGCCAAGCTGGTACCTTGTAAAGCGTCTTACTATTATGTTTTCCCCGACTTTGGCCACCTTCCCTGTGATAAGGTCTTTTATCTTCTTTTTGCCCTCGGGGTCTTTGACAAATATCTGGTCCAGAAGGCAGATGTCCTCGTAGAATTTTTCGAGCTTGCCCTGGATTATCTTTTCAATAACGTGTTCGGGTTTCCCCTGCACCTGTGTTTTGTAGATCTCCGTTTCGCGGTCGATCATATCCTGGGGGACTTCCTCCCTCTGCAGATATGCCGGACCCGCCGCCGCTATATGCATGGCGATGTCCTTCACAAGCTCCTTGAAGTCCTCCGTGCGGGCGACAAAATCCGTCTCGCAATTGACCTCGATAAGGACGCCTATCTTGTCCATATGTATATAGGAGAAGACCAGGCCCTGCGAGGCCGTCCGGGCCGCTTTCTTCTGCGCGGTCGCTACGCCTTTGCGCCTGAGGGTGTCAACGGCCTTTTCCATATCCCCACCGGTCTCTTCGAGAGCCTTCTTGCACTCCATCATCCCGGCGCCTGTCTTTTCTCTAAGGTTCCTGACCAGTTCGGCTGTTATCATTGAGCAGCCTCCTCACTGGCCGCGGCCGCCTCCACCGGCGCCTGCGCCGCCGCCTCTACGGGCTCGGTGACTGCCTTCTTCTCCTCTATCTGGGCCTCTTCGACCTTCTCATGTTTCTTGTTGTACATGTCACGGCCGGAGATGACAGCTTCGGCCATCTTGGAGGATATCAATGTAATTGCCCTTATCGCGTCGTCATTTCCGGGTATCACGTAATCGATCTCATCGGGATCGCAGTTGGTGTCGACTATCGCGACGCAGGGGATGGAGAGCTTCTTGACCTCCGCAACCACTATCCTTTCCTTCCTGGGGTCCACTATGAAGATGGCGCCCGGAAGCCCAGGCATGTCCTTCATGCCGCTTAAGTACTTTTCCAGTCTTCCGCGCTCTTTCTCAAGGCGGGAAATCTCTTTTTTGGTGAGGCGGTCGTATGTGCCGTCCTCGCGCATCAGATTTATTTTCTTGAGCCTTTCGATGCTCTTTTTAATGGTCTTAAAATTCGTAAGCATGCCGCCAAGCCAGCGCTGGTTCACGAAGTATGCGCCCGCCCTTTTGGCCCATTCCGCTATAGAGTCCTGGGCCTGCTTCTTCGTGCCCACAAAAAGTATAGGCTGGTTGGTCGCGGCCACTTCTCTTATGAAATTATAGGCCGCCTCAAGTCCCTTCAGCGTCTTCTGAAGGTCTATTATGTAGATACCGTTCCTCTCGCCGAAGATGTAACGCTTCATCTTCGGGTTCCATCTCTTGACCTGGTGCCCGAAGTGGACTCCGGCCTCGAGCAGCTCTTTCATCGTTGCTACCGCCATTTTCTGTGCTCCTCCTTCTGGTTTTTTCCTCCGCCCTCGCCACGGGTACCCCTAAAGGGGACCAACCCGGGTGCGATTTTTCGGGCGTGTGTAAGTTAGCTTATTACTTTAGCATGCAACCCTGCTTTTTTCAAGATTTCTGAATTGAGGAATTGTGATTTTTTCAAACCGGATTCGGGCGGCAATTCACCAAAAAAGAAAGCTGCCGCTTTTAAAGCCTGACACAAAACATGTAATGGTTTTGTTACAATCAAGCCCATGATAGGGCTTATTTCATCGGTCCCCTTCGAGGCCGGTCTGATAACCGGATCTTTCAGGGAAGGGAAAAATAAAAAAAACCCTTCGCTTGTTGAAGGCAGCCTCCAGGGGAAAAGCTCGGTTTATATATGCTCAGGCATCGGGGCCGCTAATGCCGCGCGCACGGTGGCCATTCTCGCTGAAAGAAAAAGACCCGAGGCGATAATCTTTTTTGGGATCGGGGGAGCCTATCCTTCCTCCGGCCTTCAAAAAGGCGCCCTTGCGGCGGCGGAGGTGGAAATCTACGCCGGTTGCGGTCTGATTACCAGGGAGATAACAAACATGGCAAAAGGGACACCGGTTGAAAACGGGGCCGCTTCCAGTTTTAAGGCGCTTGGCTTTCCGCTCCTTAAAAAAGGTAGAAAAGTTTTTTTTGACAATTTCCCTCTTGATAAGCCTCTTCTTAAAAAGGCGAAAAAATGTCTGCCTGAACTTGCCAGCGGAACGTTCCTTACCGTATGCGCCACCGGAAGGTCGACAAGAAAGGCCGCCAGACTGGGCGAGAGGCACGGGGCCATTGTCGAGAATATGGAAGGGGCCGCGGCGGCCCAGACCGCCCTTTTCTACGGGATACCGCTTCTGGAGCTGAGGGGCATAAGCAACATCACAGGCGAGCCGCCGTCAAAATGGCTCAAGGAAGAGGCCGCGGTCAATTGCCAGGAAGCGGTCCTGAAATTGCTTGAAAATTGGTAAACGCGCTATCCCGGTCTTTTTCTTTTCCTCTTTCAGTTTTCAATTAATTAGTTCCTGTTGCTAAAGGAATTGTCGGGTTACGCACTGCGTGCTAACCCGGCCTACACTTAATTTTTACCATTCGCTTCAAGCTGTTTTTGATAATTTTTATGTAGGTTGGGTTAGCGCAGCGTAACCCAACAAATCCCTAGTCCACTTTTCGCAACAAAATCTAACTAAATTTTTTAATTATCCTGGAAGGATATTCTGTTAGGGGGGCAGCTTCTCAATTACCGGCTTCCGCTGAAACTTCGTTTAAAATACCTACCGGAAATGCTTATATTTAAATTTTTTATTTTTTAAATATTTTTGATTTACTTATCCGTTTCGTTTTAATTTTTGGAATTCTTTTCCGGAACCGTTGTTAGGGCCACTACTATTTGCCTTAAATACTTTGCAGGATTTCCAGAAACATTTTCACGTTCCCGCGGATATCTCCGGTATATAAGGCGCTTGAGACAGCCACCGCGCTTGCACCGGCCCTTATCACTTCGCGCAAGTTTTGCGGTTTGATGCCGCCAATGGCCACAACGGGAATTTTTACGGCGTTACAGACTTCCGCAAGCTGTAACAGACCTTTTTCAGGCCCCGCGTCTTTTGTACCGGTCCGGTATATGGGGCCAAAACCTATGTAATCCGCTCCGCCCTCCCATGCCTCTTTTGCCTGGGACAGATCGTGAGTGGATATGCCGATCAGCCTGTTTCCCAAAAGCTGACGCGCCTCTTTAAGCGGCATATCGTCCTGCCCAAGGTGCACACCTTCCGCACCCGATGCGGCGGCCACGTCCGGATAATCATTTATGACCAGCGCCGCCTGATGCTCATGCGCAAACTCGCTCAGATGGAAGGCAGCCTCCCATATCTCTTTCCGCGGCGCATCTTTCATCCTCAACTGCACCCATTTTATGCCTGCCTCAAGCGCGGCCCTGGCCTGTTCGACAGGACCCATTCCGCAGCGGGCACACTCGCCGGTTAAAAAACAGATCCCACCGAGATAAAGGGTAGGCTTTTCCATTTGTCCTTTAAATTCTGGTCCTGCCTGACCTGTTGATTAATTTTAAAAACGGTTTTGCATTTTTGGTTTTTTTAAGTCATTCCCGCACAGGCGGGAATCCAATTGAAAAACGGATGCCCGATTAAGGTCCTCGGGCATGACGAATATACGGCGAAATCAAAAGAGATATTTTTTACTCTGATCAGCTCGAAGGGTTATTCATCCGGTCAATAAATGACGTGTCTATCTTTCCCTCTATGAAATCCTTGTTTTCAAGCACCCTTTTATGGAAAGGGATCGTGGTCCTTATACCCTCTATAACGAACTCATCGAGCGCCCGTCTCATCCTGGCGATGGCCTCCTGCCTGTTGTTGCCAAAGGCTATCAGCTTTGCTATAAGGGAATCGTAATGGGAAGGGACGGTCCAGCCGCAGTAGGCGGCGGTATCCACCCTAATGCCAGGGCCGCCAGGCTGGTGCATGAACTCTATCTTGCCGGGGCTGGGGATGAATCTGACGGGGTCTTCCGCGTTTATCCTGCACTCTATCGCCGCACCCCTGGGCTTGTACACCTTTTTAGCCACGAGGGGCTGGCCCGTCGCAAGCAGGATCTGCTGTTTTACGAGGTCCACACCCATCACTATCTCCGTTACGGGATGTTCGACCTGCACCCTGGTATTGAACTCCATGAAATAGACTTCCTCTTCAGGGGTGACTATGAACTCCACAGTGCCTATATTCTTGTATTTAATCGCCCTGGCCGCCTTTATCGCGAGTTCGCCGAGACGCTTGCGCAGCTTCTCCGTAACGAAACACGAAGGGGACTCCTCTATCAGCTTCTGGTGCCTGCGCTGTATGGAGCACTCACGCTCGCCAAGGTGGATTATCCTGCCCTTTGTGTCCGCCAGTATCTGGACCTCTATGTGCCTTATATTCCTCAGGTATTTTTCCATGTACAGTTCGGAAGAAGCAAAGGCGGTAAGCGCCTCCCTCTGGGCCATGAAAAAAGCGTCCTCGACCTCTTCCTCATTGTTTACGATCTTCATTCCCCTGCCGCCGCCCCCCATTGAGGCCTTGATAATGGCTGGGAAACCTATTTTTTTTGCGATCTTCACGGCAGATGCGACTCCGTCCAGCGGGCCGTCGCTGCCCGGCACTACCGGCACGCCCCTTCTTTTCATGACCTGTTTGGCCTTGGACTTGTCGCCGCCAAGCCTGATGTTTTCAGGCGAAGGGCCGATAAAAGCGATACCGGAAGCTGCGCACGCCTCAGCGAACTGCGGGTTTTCCGAAAGGAAACCGTAGCCTGGGTGTATGGCCTCGGAATCCGTTATCTCTGCGGTGGTAAGAATTGCTGGCACATTCAGATAACTCTGCTCGGCTGAAGCGGGCCCTATGCAGATGGCCTCGTCCGCGAGCCTCACATGCATGTTCGCCCTGTCCGCCTCCGAATAAACGGCCACAGTACGTATGCCAAGCTCACGGCAGGCCCGGATCACCCGGACCGCTATTTCACCACGGTTTGCAATTAGTATTTTTTTGAACATTTTTTATATTTTTTATTTTATTTCTTTATGGTGCGGAGGGCTCTATCAGGAAAAGGGGTTCACCGTATTCCACAGGCTGGCCGTTTTCAGCAAGCACCTTCACGACCACGCCGTCAATTTCGGACTCTATCTCGTTCATCAGCTTCATGGCTTCCACAATGCAGAGCACCTGGCCTTTTTTCACGGCGGAGCTCACCTCCGCAAAAACAGGAGCTTCGGGAGAAGACGCCCTGTAGAAAGTACCTACCAGCGGGGCGGTCACCGTTACAAGGCGCTCCATGCCGGTTTCTTCCCCATGTTTGATCTGAGGCGGAGCCGGAGGTCTGGGCCCCAGTCCGGCCTCGGGCATCTCGATAGCAGTATAAAACCTGCCTCGCGTTATTTTTATCTTGGAACCTTCTTTTTCGAGCTGGAGTTCAGTGATGTCGGTTTCCTTGAGAAGGTCAAGAAGCGCCTTTATGTCATCGATCTCCATTTACTTGACCCTTTCAACGTATTCTCCGGTCCTTGTGTCGACCCGGATTTTGTCCCCCATGTTTATATGGAAAGGTACTTTTACGGTGGCCCCTGTCTCAAGCTTGGCCGGCTTGTAGCCGCCCGCGGCGGTGTCGCCTTTGAAGCCCGGCTCGGTCTCGGCAATCTGAAGTTCCACAAACGTGGGCAGCTCTATCCCTATGGGACTGCCTTTATATGAGAGCACTGTGGCGACCATGTTTTCTTTCAGGAAGAGCTTTGAATCCCCGAGATGTCCTTCCGTAAAGGGCACCTGCTCATAGCTTTCCGTATCCATGAAATAATACAGCCCGTCCTGGAAATAGAGGTACTGCATCGATTTTTCTTCCAGTTCGGGGCGCTCGAACTTCTCCCCGGAACGGAATGTGTCTTCAAGGACGTTGCCGGTCTTGAGGTTTTTCATTTTTGTGCGTATAACAGCCCCGCCACGGCCCATCTTCACATGCTGGAAATCCACTATCTCGCAGGGCTCGCTTTTATATACTATCTTCATTCCTTTTCTGAAATCGCTCGTGGAAATCAAGTCCTATGCAACCTCCCCGGATCTTTTTTAAATAATCTTTTTGTTTTTTACTTTTTTCTTTTTTGATTAAATTTTTTCTTTCGGCAAACGGGTAAGCACTTCAGGATTGCCGGGGGCCAGGCAAACCATGTCTTCTATCCTTACGCCACCCAGGCCCGGCACATAGATGCCTGGCTCTATCGTAATTACAGCCCCCTTGGGCAGCGGCTTATTATCCGTGCTGCGCGGCGACAAACCCGGCTGCTCATGTATCTCCAAGCCTACGCCGTGCCCCGTTCCGTGCCCGAAAAGCTCCCCATAGCCTGCCTGTTTTATAACATATCGGGCTGAATTGTCAATATCTTTTGGCTTTTTCGCGGCTCCGCCATTGCGGGTCACAAAGTCTATCGCGTTGCGCTGCGCTTCAAGCACCGTGCGGTAAATTTTCCTTTTTTCGGCAATACGTTCCCCCGCCCCTTTTAGCAGAAACGTCCTTGTCATATCGGAAAAATAGCCCTCGTATTCGCCTCCCCAGTCCATGACAACCAGGTCTCCCTGGCTCATCCTGCGCTGGGAGGGCCTGGCATGAGGGATGGCCGAATTGGCTCCTGAGGCCACGATCGCCGGGAATGGAAGTTTTGACGACCCTCCCCTTAAAAGCGCTTCTTCAAGGCGCGTGGCCAGGGCCTTCTCGGTCACGCCGGCTCTTATATGGGTTTTTATTTTTTCAAACGCTTCCTCGGCCCGTGCGACCGCCCCTTTAATGCACATTATTTCATAATCGTCCTTTGAGACCCTCAGTCTCTCGACGGCGCCTCCAAACGGAACCAGTAAGCCCTCGCCGGAAACAAATATCCCCTTCAGTTTTTCATAGAACGCGTAAGACGCGGTCTTCTCGAACCCAAGCTTTTTTATTCCCAGCTTCTTTGAGGCCCGTTTTAAGAGCGCCCAGAAATTGCCCGTCATGACAATGGTCTCGTAAAGGGCTCCGGCCGGCCCCAGGGCGTCTTTGCCATACCGTGAATCGGTAATAAAGACCGCCTCTTTCCGTGTTATCAGGACATGGCCCGCGGAGCCGGTGAAACCGGTAAGATAACGGACGTTTGATATGTTGCTTATAAGAATGGCATCCGCCCCTTTAAGTGATCTCCTGAGAGAGGTAAGCCTGTTTTGAAGATAATCGTTCAAAGAAAGCTCTTTGTTAATTTTCATCTGGACAGTTGCGGATCTCCGCTCGAGAGTATTTTTTGGGCAGCTTTTAACGCAAGCATGTAGCTTTCCGGCCCAAAACCGCTTATCTGGCCGGCAGCGACTTCGGCCACGAAGGAATGCCTGCGAAACTCCTCCCTTTTGTGTATGTTCGAGAGGTGCACCTCGATCACAGGTTTCGCTATCGCCGAGATTGCGTCTCTTATGGCAACGCTGGTATGCGTATAGGCTGCCGGGTTGATAATAAGAAGATCATAATCGGATTTTTGTATCGCGTCTATAATTTCCGATTCGCTGTTTGTCTGCATGGCCGATATTTCGAAACCAAGCTGGCCTGCCATCTTTTTCATTTCATCGTCTATTTCGGCCAGGGTGCCGGTCCCGTATACTTTCGTTTCCCGTTGCCCAAGGAGGTTTAAATTGGGGCCGTGTATTACTTTTATCTTCGGCATCGCCTTAAACATCCTTCACAACTTTGTATCCTGCATCCGTTATGGCCCGCTCGATCTCGGATGGACCGGTTTTTCCCTCGTCATATTTTACGTCGGCCTTGCCTATCTCAACCTGTGCGCTTTCTACTCCCTGGAGCGCTTCAACCGCCTTTTTCACAGCCATGACACAGTGCTGACAGTTCATGCCCTCGATCCTGAAAGTTGACTCCCGCATATCATTGGCTCCTTCCCGGTATAAAGGATTTTTCAAACAGTTTTCAACTGCCAAGCCGATATCAAAAGACAATGCAAAAAAATAAAAAAACAAAAAAAACAAAAATTAAAAATATCCGATGCAACCCATTATATAGAAAGGACAACCCTTTTTGAAGGTTTTTTAATGCTAATTTAATTTTTAGACAGGGTTCTAAAGAGTTTTTTCTTCTGAAGGGCCGTTCTTTCTTTCCCTTGCCGAGTCAAGAAAGATCTCCAGCATCGACGCCCTGGTCTCGTTCTCCAGGCCAAGGAGTTTGATCAGCAGTTTTAATTCCTCAAACTTCTGAAGGGTCTGAAGATCATTGGGATAAAGCTCCAGCCGCTTTTTAAGGACCATTAACCCGCGGGCATATTGGCCGCTGTGTATCAGATCATCAGCCCTCTTTAAGTCCCGATGCTCAGCGCTCGCCCTCTCTATATAATCATTTACCTGCCGGCTGGCGCTATCATGATCGGCGACCAATCGGTCCTTTTCGGGCCCACAAAAATGGGGGCTTTCCAGAATATGGGCTTCTCCGGCCAGCTTTTCCAATCCGTGGTCTTCTTCGGATAATTCCTCACGAATAACTATGTCATCAGAGACCTCATGGGTTTCGCCTGTTACATCCGGCTCCCCGGTCTCAATTTCAGATATCTCATTTTCAAGGAGCTCTTCAAAAGGCCCGCCGTGTTCAGTCTCCCGATCTATTTCAAGTTCAGCATCCTGACCTTTGATGGCCTCTTCATGGATATCTGTAAGGTCCGCGCTGTTATGGGAGTCCTCTGTTTCTTTGTCCGTATTGAACCAATTGGATATGTCCTCAAGACGGAGCGCATCCGGGCCTTCTTCGCCTTCCGTTTCGTCAGGGGTCTCAGAAAATACCGGATAAACGGGTCCTGTTAAACCGCTCTCCTCTTTCAAATCCTGCCCTGTTTCCGTTTCGGACAGATCAAAATCTTCGGGCAGCGGGATCGAAAAAACAGTCTCCGGGCCGGCTTCCGTTTCTTCTTGTAAATCCTGAGTTTTTAAAAAATCCTGAGAATGGATAATTTCTGTTTCATCTGTGCCCATATCCTGAAGTGGCGAAATCAGATCTCCCTCATTTTCAGCAATCGTATGTCCGGGACCGGATATTTCTTCCGACGGGAGTCCGCCTTTAAGCCTTTTAAGCGTCTCTTCGGCTTCAATGTCGAGCGGATTGAGCCTGACGACCATTTCGAACGCCGTCCTGGCCTTTTCCCGCTCATCCATCATCATGTATATTTCGGCAAGCTTTTTTTGAGCAAAAAGGTTATCGGGGATCGCCTTTGCAACAAGGCTGAACTCAGAAAGGGCTTTTTCGGGCTTGTTCTCTTCGAGATATATCTTGCCAAGCGCGACACGCGCGCTCATATAATCGGGCTGTCTCTCCAGGCCATCGGTAAGCACCTGGACTGCCTCCCCGATCATCCCTTCTTTTCTGTACAGGTCGGCAAGGGAGATGAATAACCTCGAATTAGGGTCTTTCCGGATCTTCTCCTTCAGCCTCTCCAGTTCGCCGGACATGCTAGATTTTTAAATAACCATGCCTAAAAAAGCAAGTCACGACCAGTTCCCCAGGGCCAGTATCCTGTCGAGAATTAGATGCGCCAGGTCTTCCTTTTCCATTATCGGGACATCCTCCCGGCCGGCGTCGCGGCCTATGATGGAAACCTGGTTGGTCCCGCAATCAAATCCGGCCCCCTCTTTTGTGACATCGTTGAATATGATCAGGTCCAGGTCCTTTTTCCTGAGCTTCTGGAGCGCATTTTCAAAAAGTGGTCCCGTTTCCGCCGCAAACCCCACCGTAAAGGGCCTTCGCTTCAGCTTTAAAACCTCAAGCAAAATATCATATGTTGCTTTAAGTTTTAAATCATATCGCTTTGATTTTGCAATCTTTTCAGGTGAGAATTCATCGGGAGTATAATCCGCCGGAGCGGCAGCCATAATGAGTAAGAGGGAAGATGCCGCTTCGTGCATTACGGCTTTCTTCATCTGCCCCGCGGTCTCGACTTTTATGATCTTTTCGATGCCGGGCGGGGGTGTAAGGGACGTAGGGCCGGACACCAGGATGACTTTCGCCCCCCTCGCCGCGGCGGCCCTGGCAAGCGCAAAACCCATTTTGCCGCTTGAACGGTTAGAGATAAACCTCACCGGGTCAAGGGGCTCTCTGGTGGGGCCCGCGGTCACAAGCACGGTTTGCCCAAGGAAGTCCTTTGGAGTAACCAGATTTCTTGCCGCATCGATTATCTTTTCAATGCCGGCCATCCGCCCTATGCCTTCCGTTCCGCAGGCAAGAACCCCCGATTCAGGGGTTATCTCCGTAATGCCGATTGACTTCAGATAATCGAGATTTTTCCTGAACGCCTGGTGGCTGTACATACCGGAATTCATCGCGGGCACTATAAGAGTACTGCCGTGCCAGGCCAGGAAACAGGCGGACAGCAGGTCGTCTGCGGTCCCGTTTGCCAGCTTGCCTATGGTGTTTGCGGTGGCCGGGGCTATTATGAACAGCTCCGCCCAGGAGGCGAGATTGACATGCGCAAGAGGTTCTTCCCAAAGCCCCGTGAAGGGTTTTGTCCCGCTTGCCAGCTCAAGAGAAAGGGGCGTTATAAAATTCAAGGAAGCAGAAGTCATTATTACCCTGACATCTGCTTCCTCATCTTTCAGCCTACGGACAAGCTCCACCGCTTTGTAAGCGGCAACGCTACCCGTAACGCCAACCAGAATTCTTTTATTCTTTAGAGGGCTCCTCTTCGGCATTCTTTTCGGTTTCGGTAAAGAGTTCTTCGATGCCCTCCTTGCCCTTCTCCTCTTTTTCGTGCAGGTATACTCTCAGGTCGCGCTCCAGTTCGGTTAGCTCCTCTGTCCTGGCTTCGCGCTTTTTCGTCTCAAGGAGCCTGCGGATATCGAACTTTTTGGCCTCTTCCAAAGCGGTACGGGCCTCGTCCCCTACCAGGAACTCAAGCTGGTTCTCCACCGCCTCCAGTATTCCCTGGGAAGCCATTTTTTTATACTTGCTTGGCAGCTTGGGTTTTGCCCCATAGGAGAGTTCCTTGGCCCTTTGCGACGCAATGGTAACCAGCCTGAACCTGCTGTCTATTTTTTTCTTGTCCGTCTTGACTGGAAGAGAGATTATATCCATCAATCTGGCACCTCCTTTTTTGCAGAAATTATATTGAAATTCTTCCGGACCCACTCCCGGTCAACCCTTTTAAGGGAAGACCTGCCGGCCAGTATAACCGCTTTCAGGCGCTCCAAGGCCTCTGAAAGCACGTCGTTCACTATAACATAATCGTACATTTCATATTCTTTTATTTCCCCCAGAGCGTTTTGAAGCCTTAGCGCCACTTGTTCCTCACCCTCGGTGTTGCGGGACTTGAGCCTCTGCCTGAGCACGTCCAGGGAAGGAGGCAAAATGAAAATGTAAACGGCCCCCGGAAAAGCCGACTTCGTTTTAAGCTGCCTTGCGCCCTGCGTATCTATGTCCAGGATAACATCCTCGCCGCCCGCAAGAATGGCTTCAAGGTCCTTGCGGGAGGTACCGTAATAATTGCCATGCACCGCGGCGCTTTCAATAAATTCGCCTCTTTCGGACATGCGCGTGAACTCTTCGTGAGAAACGTAATTGTAATCAACGCCCGCCACCTCGCCGGCTCTTGGCTTCCTGGTGGTATAGGAGACCGATTCCCTGAGGCCAGGCACCATCTCCATGATCTCCCTGCCCAACGTGGTTTTGCCGGCGCCCGAAGGCGCTGATATTATGAAGAGGCCGCCGCCCGTCTGTGGTGTGCCGCTCATTCTGCCGGAACGGATTTACCCAGGAACCGCTGGGTGATGGTTTCAGCCTGAAGGGCCGAAAGGATCACGTGATCGCTGTCGGTTACAAGAATTGAGCGCGTGCGCCTGCCCTCGGTTGCGTCAACCAGCTTGCCCCTTTCACGCGCCTCTTCCCTCAGACGCTTTATGGGCGCGGAGCCGGGTGTCAGTATGGCAACCACCTTCGCCCCAGCAACCATGTTGCCGAAGCCTATGTTCACGAGTATTGGGGCCAGATCGTCTTTTTTGACAGTCATTTTCACTGAAGGTTCTGGGCCTGCTGCCTGATCCTCTCTACCTCCGTCTTGAACTGGATGCCCGTGCCGGTAATTTCCATCTCACCGGTCTTGGAGCCTACGGTATTGG